>JBBROT010000073.1:0-11782 GCA_038229155.1 Bryobacterales bacterium
AAAGGCGCGGCCAAACGCTTCAAGAAGACGGGAACAGGGCTTGTGGTTCGTGCACACGCTTTCGGTCGCCATATCTTGACGTCCAAGGCGCGCAAACGTAAGAGAAAGTTGCACAAGAGCGTCGTTGCCGATAAGTCGGATCAAGCGAAGCTGAAGCGGATGATTCCCTACTAAAGGGCGCATCCCTTCCCTTATTTCCAGACAGAGTGTTGCCGGGCTCTTCGCACGTGCCCGTTCAGCCTCAAAATATAAATCCAACCCAGGAGTTGAAACGTGCCCAGAGTAAAACGTGGTACTAATCGCCGTGACTATCGTAAAAAAACGCTAGAACGCGCAAAAGGTTTTTTCCTTACCAAAAGCAAGCTCAATCGGTCCGCGCAGGAAGCGGTGGAAAAGGCCCAGAAGTACGCCTATACAGGGCGCAAACAGAAAAAGCGGCTTTACCGCTCGCTCTGGATTGTCCGCATCAACGCGGCGTGCACGGCAGCCGGTCTTTCCTACAGCAAGTTCATGCACGGCCTGAAACTCGCCGGCATCGAACTGGATCGCAAGATTCTGGCCGCCATTGCCTATGACGATACAGCCAGTTTCAACGCGCTCGTCGCCCAGGCTTCCGAAGGCTTGAAGAAGCAACCGGCTCCCACGCCCGCGGCGTAAACTTATGGCCCAAGTCGATCAGGAAGTAGACTCCCTTGCTGGCCTCGAAGACCGCATTCTGAAAGCCGTCCAACTGGTCGGCCGTCTGCGCCAGGAAAAGGAGGCCGCCTTGAAAGAAAACCAGCAACTCACCGAAGAACTGGAAGCCCTCCGCTCCGAACGGAAACAAGTGCGCGGCCGCATTGAAAAACTCCTAGGGACGATCGACACCCTCGGCCAGTAAGGAGCCGAACCGGATGGATCGTCAACCGGTTCGCGTCACCATCTTCCACCAGCACTTTTCGCTGCTCGCCGAAGGCGATCCGGAGGATCTGGAACGCGCTGCTGAAACGGTGGATTCGCTCATGCAATCCATCGCCGCGCAAAGCCCCACCACCGATACCACCCGCATCGCCATGCTGGCCTGCCTCCACTTGGCGGACCGGCTCCACTCCATCAACGCCCTGGTCGATGAAGTAGATTAGGCTTTCTTGTACTTCTCGATACCAGCTCCCACCGGCCCTTTTTTGGTGCGGCTCAAGAGAACTTTCATCTCCTCGCCCGACATCTTCTTCAGGGTCTTCAAAGTCAGAACATTCTGCTCCAACTGGTCAACGGTTTCAACGCCGCTCACCAGCGTGTCGATGTCCTGGCTCCAGGTAAAGCGTAAACACTCCTCAATCGGAGCGATATTGGCTTTGCCGATCTCGCCCATGGCATTGCTCTTCATCGCCAGCAGGCCCAGGCCCTTGGCACGGATTTTCGGCAGCACGTTGTCGATGAAACTAGCATGGTGCTGATCGATCAGATTGACCGGATGCTGAACCGTCTCCCATCCATCGAACGAGCGCAACAGCCGCTGGTGTACTTCCGGATCATGATGACCCGTGAAGCCGATATGCCGAACCTTCCCTTGCTCTTTCGCTTTCACGAAAGCCTGCAGCGATCCGCCCGGCCCCAGAATCTGATCCACCTCTGCCATTGTGCTCACCTGATGGCAGCACCACAGATCCAGGTAGTCCGTCTTCATGCGCAGCAGGCTCTCTTCGAGTTCCGCCATGGCACCGTCATAGGTGTAAATTTCCGCCTTCGTCATCAAGTGGATCTTCTGTCGAAGGCCGCCGGCCAGTGCGCGGCCATAGGTGGTTTCGCTCTCACCCTTGTGATAAATGCGGGCGCAATCGAACATGTTCACACCCAAATCGATGGCGCGGTGGACAATTTTGACACCTTCATCCTCACCACGTACGCGCATGTGATAGCCGCCTACCGTGATGCGCGAAATGCGCATGCCCGTCTTCCCCAGATTCGTCATGGGCATCGGCGTATCGGCCAGAATCTTCGAACTCAGAGCGACTGCCGCGGAAGAAGCCGCAAGAAAAGTGCGTCGTTGCATCGTGTTACTCCTTTTGGTGTTCGCGGTGTACAGCGTCCAGGACACCGTTCACAAAGTTTACCGATTCTTTCCCCGAAAATCGCCGGGCCAGTTCAAGCGCTTCATCGATCAGCACCGGAGCCGGCGTATCGGTATGTAGCATTTCATAGATCGCAAGACGCAGAATGTTGCGGTCCACGGCCGGCATGCGTTCGATGCGCCAATGTTCGGCGTGTTTCGTGATGCGTTCATCGATCTCGGCGACTTGCGCCACCGTGCCGCGCACCAGTTCATCCAGAAACTCATCGCGGCTGTTTCTCACCTCGGCGTCTTCTGAAGACAGCGAACCGTAGAATGCCTCGATCGATTCCTGCGCCGAAAGCTTCCGCACATCCCAGGAAAACAGAACCTGCAATGCTTGCTCACGCGCCTTGTGGCGGGAAGGCACTAGGCGGAAACCTGCTTCAAAAGGTTCACCATCTCGATGGCCGTCATGGCGGCATCGAAGCCCTTGTTGCCGCTCTTGGCACCGGCCCGGTCGATGGCCTGTTCGACGGTGTTCGTTGTGAGGATTCCGTTCACGATGGGCAGCCCGGTTTCAAGCGCCAGTGCCGCCACGCCGCTGGCGGATTGGCCGGCCACGTAATCGAAGTGCGGCGTATCGCCGCGAATCACCGCGCCCAGGCAGACGATGGCGTCATAGCGGCCTGTCTTTGCGAGTGCCTTGGCGGCCAGCGGAATTTCCCACGCGCCGGGAACGCGCACCACGGTCACGTTTTCGTCCGATGCGCCGGAGCGCTTCAGAGCATCGAGCGCGCCCTGCAGCAGGCGCTCCGTGATGAAGCTGTTGAAGCGGCCCACCACCAGCGCGAATCGCGCGCCGCCGCTATTAAGATTGCCTTCCATAATTTGCATTAGTTACCGTTAAAGGTTGGGGTTCGCTTCTCAAGGAAGGCCCGGATGCCCTCAGCGCGCTCCTGCGATGATGCTATCAGTCCGAATGCGGAAGATTCGTAGCGCAGGCCGGCGTCGAAGCCGGACCCGAGCCCGGTGTCCACGGCCTCCATGGTGAGACCGATTGCGTAAGTGCCGTTCTGAATACAAGTTGCAAGCCATGCGCGGCTGGCTTCGAGCAGTTGCTGTGCGGGAACAATGCGGTTTACCAAGCCGATACGAAAAGCTTCCGCTGCTGTGACCGGCTGCGCGGAGAGCAGCATTTCAAGCGCGCGGCCGCGCCCGATCAGCCGCGGCAGGCGCTGCGTTCCGCCATACCCCGCGATCAGGCCGAGCTTCACTTCGGGCTGCCCGAGCATAGCTTCCGGAACCGCGAAGCGCACCGTGCAGCACATGGCGAGTTCAAGCCCGCCGCCCAACGCGACACCGTTGATGGCCGCGACTGAGGGCTTGCGCATGGTCTCCAGCATGCGAAAGATGTCCTGCCCAAAGCGGGAGAGTTGTTCGGCACTTTGCGGGGTGGTGCGCGCAAGCTCATTGATATCGGCCCCGGCAACGAAGGCACGGTCTCCGGTGCCGGTGACGATCACGGCCTTGATGGAATCGTTGACCGTCACTTCCTCGAACGCCTGGCCGAGTTCACCCAATGTCTCCAGGTGCAGGGCGTTGCGCTTTTCGGGCCGGTTCACCGTCACTTGCGCGATGCCGTCCGAAGCCTCGAACTGTATGTGGCTAAAGGCCATATGCCATACTTAGGTTTCCGCACAATCATAACGCATGGACCGCGAATTCATCCGCAATTTCTCTATCATTGCCCATATCGATCACGGCAAATCGACGCTTGCCGACAGACTTCTGGAGCAGACAGGAGCGCTGACCAAGAGGGAGATGATGGAACAGGTCCTGGATTCGATGGACCTGGAACGCGAGCGCGGCATCACGATTAAGGCTCACGCGGTGCGGCTCGATTACAAAGCTTCCGACGGGAAGATGTATCAACTGAATCTGATCGACACGCCTGGGCACGTGGATTTCAGCTACGAAGTTTCGCGGAGCCTGCAGGCCTGCGAAGGCGCGCTGCTGGTGGTGGATGCCTCGCAGGGCGTGGAAGCTCAGACGCTGGCGAACACGTATCTGGCGCTCAAGCACAATCTGGAAATTATTCCGATTCTGAATAAGATCGATCTCCCATCGGCGGAGCCGGAACGCATTCGCGAGCAGATTGAAACGCTGATCGGCCTCGATGCCAGCGATGCGATATTGTGCAGCGCCAAGCAGGGCATCGGCATAACGGAGACGCTGGAGGCGATTGTGCACTTGGTTCCTCCGCCCCGCGGCGATGCGGAGAAGCCTCTGCGTGCGTTGATCTTCGATTCGTGGTTCGACCCGTACCGCGGCGTGATCATTCTGCTGCGCGTGTTCGACGGCAAGCTCAAACTGGGGCAGAAGGTGCGCTTCTGGTCGAACGGCAAATCCTACGAAGTGGAAGGCTGCGGTTACCAAGCGCCGAAGGCGACCCCTACTCAGGAGCTTTCGGCCGGCGAGGTTGGGTACCTGTACGCCAACATCAAGACCGTGAGCGACGCCAAGATCGGCGATACGCTGACGGATCTGGATAACCCGGCGGCGGAGGCGCTGCCTGGTTTTGAAGAGATTAAGCCGATGGTTTTCGCCGGGCTGTACCCGGTGGAAAGCCATGAACACGGGCTGTTGCGCGATGCGCTGGAGAAGCTGAGGCTGAACGATAGCGCCTTCAACTTTGAGCCGGAGAATTCGACTGCGCTCGGGTTCGGGTTCCGCTGCGGCTTTTTGGGGCTGCTGCATCTGGAGATTGTGCAGGAGCGGTTGGAGCGCGAGTTCAATATCGATCTGATCACAACCGCGCCGGGCGTGCGCTACCGCATCACGAACACCAAGGGCGACGTGTTCGAGGTGGACAACCCGAACAAGTTCCCCGACCCTTCGAGCATTAAGACGATTGAAGAGCCGATCATCGATGCTTCGGTGATTACGCGCGAAGAGTATCTGGGCGGCATTCTGGCGCTGATGGAAGACAAGCGCGGCATGCAGAAGAAGTTCGAACACATCGGCAGCGGGCGCGTGCTGCTGGTTTACGAGATGCCGCTCAACGAGATCGTGCTGGATTTCTATGATCGGCTGAAGAGCGTCTCGCGCGGTTATGCTTCGCTCGACTACTCGCTGTCCGGTTATCGGGTATCGCCTATGGTGAAGCTGGACGTGCTGATTGCCGCTGAACCCGTGGACGCGCTGTCGATTATCGTTCATAAAGATGTGGCCTATGAGCGCGGTAAGAACCTGATCGAGCGCATGCGGAAGTTGATTCCGCGGCAGATGTTCGAGATCGCGTTGCAGGCCGCGATCGGACAGAAGATAATTGCGCGAGAGACCATCTCCGCCATTCGCAAGAACGTGCTGGCGAAGTGCTATGGCGGCGATATTTCGCGCAAGCGCAAGCTTCTGGAAAAGCAGAAAGAAGGCAAGAAGCGCATGAAGCGCGTCGGCAACGTGGATATTCCGCAGGAAGCATTCTTAGCTGTCCTCAAGGTGACCGATAGTTCTGACGACGATTGAACGCTCATCTTCAGAGACGGTGCTGAGCGTGATTTCGGTGCGGGCCGCGGGGAGCAGGGTGGGGAAGCGCTCGCCCCATTCTATGAGTGTGAATTTCGCGCGGTCGATAATTTCGTCAAGGCCGAGCGCTTCCACTTCGCGTTCAGTTTCGAGGCGGTAGAGATCGATGTGGACTATTTCGCCGTAATCGTGAATCAGCGTGAAGGTGGGGCTGGCGACATCGTCGACCGCGGCCGCGCCGGCTCCCGACACGATGCCTTTGGCAAGTGTGGTTTTTCCGGCGCCCAGGTTGCCGATGAGCAGGATGACACCTGGCCGTAAAGTTTTTGCCAAATGGCAGCCAAGACTTACCGTTTCGGCATCGCTAGCCGTTCTGTATGTGACGGATGGCATGAGGAAGGTACCGGAGCAGGTCGGTTGCGGTGAAGGCTTGTTCGGTGAGTTCGGCGGCGCCGATTTCACCGGCCAAACCATGTAGATAGACGGCGGCGGCGAGGGCGAGTTCCTGCTCTTTAGGATGCTGCGCCAGCAGGCCGGCGATAAGGCCGGTAAGGATATCGCCGGTGCCTCCGGTGGCCATGGCGGGCGAGCCGGTGGGATTCACCCACACGCGGCCATCGGGAAACGCGATCAAGGTGCGATCCCCTTTTAGCACGACGGTGACGCAGCGTTCGCGCGCGAGGGCGCGGGCGGCCTGGTAGCGGTTGGCCTGAACTTCTGCGACGGAGCGATCGACGAGGCGCGCCATTTCACCGGGGTGCGGCGTGAGCACGCGGAAGCGGGAGGCTTCGCCGAGCCAGTTGCGGGTGGAAAGCGCAGTGAGGGCGTCGGCATCGAGGACGAGTGGGAGGTCAGCCTCACGGAAGAGGCGGCGTACCAGCGCGATGGTCTCCTGATCTGTACCGAGGCCCGGACCGATGGCGAGCACAGATTTCTTCGCGGCCAGATGCAGGAGCCGATCGGCAGCGCTTTGCGCGAGTTCGCCGGCGGGAGTTTCGGGGAGCGGCTCCGTCATGAGCTCAGGCATGTGGCCGGCGATGAGGGGCAGGGCAGACGCAGAGGAAGCGACCGTAACCAGACCGGCACCGGAACGCAACGCCGCCATGCCGCACATGACGGCGGCACCGGTGCGTCCGCGCGAACCGGCGGCGACGAGCACGTGCCCGTAAATGCCTTTATTGGAATCTTTCTCTCTAGGCCTAAAGAGCGGGCGGATTTCCGCCGATGAAACCAGTGAGAAGTGAGAGGTGACCAGATGGGCGGGCGAGCCGATGGGCGAGACCACCAGATGTCCCATGAGATAGCAGGCGGGCCCGAGGACGTGGGCTGGTTTGGGCGCGGTGAATGTAACGGTGAGATCGGCGCGGATGTATTCTCCGGAAGGAGTGCCAGTGTCGCTGGGAAGGCCGGAGGGGATATCGATGGAGAGTACTTTGGCGGTGTTGTATGAGTTGTTGATGTGGCGAATACCTTCGAGCGCGGGGCCTTCGGCGCTGCCGTTCAGGCCGGAGCCGAGGATGGCATCGATCACGATGGTGGCTTCGGGAGGAAATTCGCGGGAGAACGGGCAACCGGCGGCTTGCAGCATGGCAAGGTTCGCGGCGGCGTCGCCGGAGAGCTCTTCGGGCGCATGAAGGAGAACCACGTGTAGCGATTTCGGAAGGCAGCGGGTGAAGAGCTGGCGTGCGACTACGAGGCCGTCGCCGCCGTTATTCCCTTTGCCGCAAACGACGGCGATGCGTTGGCTGGAGAGCGAGCCCCAGTGCGACTCCATAGCTTCGATGACGCGGTGGCCGGCGTTCTCCATGAGGATGAGCGACGGGATGCCGAGTTCGATGGTTTGGCGGTCCACCTCTCTCATGCGGGCGGCTGTGAGGATGGGCGTCATCTATACAACTCGCGCCAGCAGGATGGTCATATCGTCGAACTGTTCGCCGCTGCCGGTCCATTGCGCGACGGCTTCCATGACGCGGGCCACTACTTCCGGTGATTCGGCGGATTGGTAGCGCAGCAGGATTTCGGTGAGGCGTTCGGCACCGAACTCCTCGCCATACTCGTTCTCCGGTTCCGCGATGCCGTCGGTATAGGCGACGAGCAGATCGCCCGGGGTAAGAGACAACTCGACTTGCTCGTACTTGATGGAGGGGAAGGCCCCGACCACGGTGCCGGTTACTTCGAGCGAAGTGGCTGCACCAGCGCGAAGCAGCAGAGGCGGAAGGTGACCGGCGTTGGTGTAGGTGAGGATGCGGCTGTTTTCATCGTAGACGCCGAAAAAGAACGTTGCGTATTTTTCCGGGGACGTGGAAGCGAAGAGCTGGCGATTGAGGAGACCGACGGCCGAGGATGTGGAGAAGATGCCTTTCGATTCGGAGAGCTGGGTGCGCATGATGGATTGAATACCGGCCATGAGCAGGGCCGCCGAGATGCCTTTACCGGCGACGTCGCCGAGCGCGAAGGCGACGCGATTGTTGTCCATACAGAGGAAGTCGTAGTAATCACCGGAGACCATGCGGGCGGGTTGGCAGACGCCCATGATTTCCATGGTGCGGAGCGTGGGAGCGTTTTTGGGGAAGAGCTGGTTCTGGACTTCGCGGGCGATTTCGAGTTCGGATTGCAGGCGTTCCTTTTCCTTTTCGACGTGGAAGAGGCGTTCCAGATTTTCGGTCATGGAGTTGAATGAAGTTGCGAGCGCGGCAAGCTGATCGCGGCCATGGACTTGAATGCGGTGAGAGAAATCGCCGTTGGTGACGCGCTGGGTTCCTTCGTAGAGGTTGTGGACCGCGCCGGTGACGGTGCGCGTTAAGGCAACGGCGGCGGATAGGGCCGCGCCTTCCATCAGGAAGAAGAGCACCGCGACTCCGAGGAAGAAATAGAGGCTGGCCTGACCGAACACGAATTTTTCGCCGAAGATGGCAGCCAGCACGGCGGAGGGCCGGGTGGTAACCACCATCAGGTGCGGTGAGACGCGGCCGGGTGTGTCCCATTCGGCGGCGCTGACCTGGCGATCCAGGTGACTTCGCGATCAAGGCTGTTGATGGCGGGCGGGATGTGAACGGGTTCGGGCTTGGTGCCGGAACTGGTGGGTGCTTCGGCCTCTCGATCAAGGAAGCGAACCGCGCCCAGATTGGGGATGAGATCGGAGAGCAGGCGGTTGTTGATGGGTTCGAGCAGAATGACTTCGGCCTGGTTGCGCGAGACATGGGCCCAACTGAAGAAGTGGCCTTCGCGGCGGAGGAGGCCGGCATGATCGGACCAACCGGAAGGCGGCGCTTTGAGTGGGCAATCCTCGGGATAGCGGAAATCGCTTTCGCCGTGGATGAGCATTTGGATGCGCGGGAAATGATTGCGAACGTAAGGCGCGAGTTGATTAAGGACGCGGCCGCGGCTATCGAGATCGGCCCAACTCAGGATCTGGGCGGGCTCGGTGAGGGCTTGCGTGCGGCGATCGAGCTCAGAACTGATGAGGAAGACGGCGACCTGACCGGCGATGATATAGCCGCCCATGACAACAAGGGTGAGGATGAGGAACACGGGCAAAACACCGATGAGGGTATAGGTAACGATGAGGCGGTTGCGCAAGCGCCAGACGCTTTGGCGAAGGAGGTAGCGGGCGGAGCGAAAGAGCAGAACCGCGCCGAGGCCGACTTCGACGAAGGCCAGGAGCGTCGAGATGCCGCGAGCGATGCCGAAGAGGGAAAGGACAACCCAAACGGCCAATAGCGCGAGGAAGATGGCGGTGAGTCTGGATCTGGGCTGTAGGTACGGCTGCACTCGTCTCCTTTCAGGATAGAGGGTCTAGCCCATTTTCAGCGAGCGCGACTGGTTGTAGTATTGACCGATTTTCAGGCCGAAGATATTCACTTGGTCGAAAGCCCAGAGGTTGACGACGGGAATGCGCAGGCCGAGGGCGATAGCAACTTCCTTGCGCCAGGAGGAACTATGGGTGAAGAGAGGGGCCAGGTAGCGGATGCGATCGAGGGGCCAATCCTGCGTGAGAGGGAATTCGATGGCGGCGCGCGCGAGGTTGAGATTGCGGAAGCGGCTGCCGAAGGCGAGAGCCTCCATTTTCAGGCGCGTGAAGCCGGCTGTGGTGTGGGAGCCCCACTCGGCGGGGAAATTGACGAAGCGGTTGAGTGGTCCTCCTAAGGAGCCGAAATGGTCCTGATTAGGAGTGGGGTAGTTTACGTCATAGGCGAAGAGCACTTCGGTGACGGCGGCGGGATAGCGGGAGCGCACATGGGTGATGATCTGCGCGACATGATCGCGGAGGCGTGCGCGGAGGAAGAGCGCGTCGGCACCGGCGTTGACATTGGGGTCGTCAGTGGGGGTGAGGAAGGTGTGGAGAGGGCGGCCGAGCGCGGCTTGCGCGGCCGCTTTGGTGTCGGCGTCGTAATAGGCCATGCCGGTGGTTCCAGAGAAGAACCACCAGAGATATTCACCGAGTTGGAAGTTGGGGATGAGGCCGGCGGCGTCCTGGAGGTCGGCTATGCAATCGAAGACGGATTGCTGGAAGGCGCGCATGGGCGAGCTTTGGGCGCAGTGGGTGGATTTGAAGTTGCCGAAACCGACGTCGGTGATGACGGGGCTGCCATCGGGATAGCAGGCGGCGAAACCGGCTGGCGGATTGACGAGTTCCATGGAGCCGGCGGTGGTGATTTCTCGGTCGCGGAGCTTGGCTTCGCGGTAAAGGTCGGCATGCCAATCGCGAGCGCCCCGGTTCAGGGGTGGGGATTGGGAGGGATCGACCATCCAGGTGCCGAGGTCGCCGGGGGAGGAGGCGAGGGTGCCAGTGAAGGCGAGCGGGCCGGCGCTGAAGGTGAATTCATAGACAGGCGAACGCTTGGCGATGGTGAGAGTGGCGCCGGAGGAAGAAGCCCAGACACCGACAAATGCGGCATTGATGTAGCGAACGAAATGGGCGGCGACGGTAGGGGCGGTGTCGGTGGGGAACATGGTTTTCTGGATGGGGGTGCCTCCCAGCATGAGGGTGAGGATGTTGCCGGGGACGGGCGCGGGAAAGGTGACCTGGACGGAGCGGAAGACCGCGGTGGGATTGGTGCGCTGGTTCCACCAGAAGACACCGATGTACTGGTTGATGGGGCCGGTGAAGCCGAGGTTGTCGAGGATCCAGAGGATGCGGGAGGGCGGTAGTTTCCAGGAATGATCTGTGGAGTAATCGAGCGCGGGCGAGATGTTGGGGCGCGCGGGAGGAGGGTCGGGAACGGGCGAGGGGATGGCGGCTTCGAGGAAATCGAAATAGAAATAGCCTGCGCTCACGATGCGGAACTGGATGGTGTGGCCGCCTGGAGGGACGGCAGAGAGGAGGAGGCGCCGCGCATTGACGGCGGGGCCGGAGCCGGTATCGAGGTAGAGGGAGAAATCGAATTCGGGCGCGCCGTCCAAAGATATTTTGAGCGCCGCACTATTGAGATACAAAGAAGTGCCGATATACAGGTCATGGATCGAAGAGCAGTGATAGCGGACCGAAAGCGTTTCGTTGGTGGCGTGATCAGCGGCACCGGCTCGACGCGCCAGGCCATTCGAGAAAAATCCAGACTCGGGTGAAGGTGTAGCCCAAGCTCCGGTGTAGGTACAGCCGGAGCTATTTTCTTCGATGCGGACGCTGCCGGGACCGGCGACAAGGAGTTGTGTAGCGGCTGCGGGTCCGGTGAATTGCCAGTTGGTGTAGGTGGCTGACCATTCGGTGTCAGTGAAGGCGGCGCTGTTGGCGAGGCCTGCGGCATAAGTGAACCAGCATTGGCGGAGCGAGGCGATGTTGTGGGCGGAGAAATCGATGGTGCAGGTCCAGGTGACTTGGGAGTTGCCGCCGGAGAGGCGGACGGAGGATTCGGCAGTGCTGAGCGAGGGTGAGGCGAAGAGGGAATAGAGTTCGATCATGTTGCCATCGGCACCGCCGCGATCGGCCACGTAGCCTCTATCGGACTGTGCTCCGGCGGAGGAGGTGAGCGTGAGCGCGGTGGGGCTGGCGACAACGGCGACGGTATAGAGCACACCCGCGATGGTGAGGGTGGAGCCGGGAAGGATGCCGGTGAAGACTGCGCCCGAAATGAGCGTGACGGCTGTTCCGGTGGTGTTTACCTTGCCGTAGCGAGCGGCGGTTATGGTGAGGGTTGATGCGGTGACGGTAGCGCGGAGGGCGTGGGTGGGATAGGCGGTCCACCAATCTGTATTGTTGATTTGTTGCGCGAGCGAGAGGGCGACCTG
>JBBROT010000074.1:0-11755 GCA_038229155.1 Bryobacterales bacterium
CGATAGCCGCGCCGTGCATCGCTTGAGCGCTTCGATTGTGGCCCCGGTCCAGGAACACCTCCGCATCTTTTCCGCGCGCCCCGATAAGACCGCGCCCGGCCGGGTATTCCCATCGGAGTTGGCCTTCGTGCAAGTGCCTGACGAAGATATCCAGATCACGGTGAAAGGAGCGTGACCTGTCATGGCTAAAGACCCCAACCGGCTCTACAATCTGCTGCCCGCCATTTACCGGGAGAGGGATGCAGACCTGAACTACCCGCTGCGAGGTCTGCTCAACCTGATCGGCAATCAGGCGGGTTTGATCGACGCCGACCTTGAGCAACTCTACAACAATCTCTTCATTGAGACATGCGATTCCTGGGTAATCCCGTATATCGGGGACCTGGTCAGCAACAACCTTCTCTTCGACGCGAGCCGCATTCCAGCATCGTCCACCGCGCAAACGCTGTTCCCCGATCTCGCCGGCCGCGATCTCAGGCCGCCGGTCGCCGCGCGTGTACGGGCCGATGTCGCCCGCACCATCTACTATCGCCGCAGAAAAGCCACGCCGCGCATGCTGGAGGAAATGGCCCGCGATGTTACCGGCTGGCCCAGCCATGTAATCGAGTTCTTTGAGCATCTTGGCTGGACGCAAAACCTGGAGCACCTGCGCTTGAACAATACCTGGACCGATGTCCGCTCGCTGGACCGGCTGGACCGCATCGCGGGAGCCTTCGATGAGACTGCTCACACGGTGGATGTGCGCCAGATCGCGCAGCAGGAAGGCTGGCACAACATCCGCAATATCGGTTTCTTTTTCTGGAGGGTGCGCAGCTTTCCCCTGGAGCGCGTACCCGCCCGCCGCGCCAGTCAGAATTGGCAATACCACTTCAGCCCTCTGGGCAACCCCGCGCCTCTGTTCACGCGGCAACGGCCCGTGCCTGTTTCGAACGCGCTGGTGAGCGAACTCGACGTGCCCGCTCCCATCCGTCCGGTCCGCTTTTACAAAGACCTTTCCGATTACCGCGATACGCCGCCGGTGCGGCCCGGCTTCACTGAGCTTTACGGCTCGTTCACGCCTCTGCCCGCTAGCCCGGACATCTCCTCCGGCACAAGCTTCTTTATCGTTCTGAACGGGACGCCTGTGGAGCCATCGCAAAACCCTGCCGCGCCCGTTGCGGCTTTTCTCCCTCAGATTACTTGTGCCGTTCTCAGACCGTGGCCGCTTGCGCAGCCTTCCGGCAAAATCATTGCCGTGGATGTGGCAAACGGCCGCCTTGCGATAGGCGATGGTTTTCCCGCAACGCGGAACGTCGATGTCTTTTTCCACTATGGCTTCAGCGCGGAATTAGGCGGCGGCACATATGACCGGAGGAAGTGGTTGGTTCGCCGCAGTCTGCACCCCGCGCCCAAGATCTACCAGGTGCAACAGGGCGCGGTGGCCCCCGTATTCGGCAGCGTTGCCGCGGCAATCGCTCAATGGCAAACTGACCTGCGCCCCGACGCCGTCATCTCCATCCTCGATAGCCGCAACTATGCGCTGCCCGCTTCCATCACCCTGCGTAACGAAGGCTCGCTCGCCATTGAAGCAGCGAATCGCCAGCGCCCCCTGCTGCAGACTGTCCCGGCGGGAATGTCCGTCGATGTCTCAGCTCCTGTATCACCCGGAGACCCGGACCGCAACGGCGTCCTCACGCTAAGCGGCGTGGTTGTGGAAGGCTTTCTCCAAGTCACCGGCGACCTTGGCCGTCTGCGCCTGCTTCACTCCACTCTGGTTCCCGGACGTCGCTTGGATGAAGAGGGGCAGCCGGCGACGAACAGTCCCAGCATTCTGGTTCAAGGTACCTCGCCCACAGGCGCCGTCATCAACGCCACGCTGAAAATCGAGGCTGCGTATTCAATTCTCGGAGGTCTGGTGGTTCCCGTGACCGCGACGGGCATCTGGCTGCTCGATTCCATTGCCGATGGTGCGGGAAGCCCGTCGATAGCTGGCCCTTCAGCCTCTCACGGTCCGCCCCTTACCGCGGAACAATGTACTTTCTTCGGAGACGTCCTGGTGAAATCGCTCGAAGCCAGCGATGTGATTTTCAATTCAGTGGCGGATGCACAGCGCACCCAGGAAGGCTGCGTTCGCTTCAGCTATATTGCTCCCGGTTCGCATGTGCCGCGGCGGTACCGGTGCCAGCCCGATCTGGAAACGGAGCAGGAATTAGCCGACGCTCTGAAACGCAATCCCGCGCTCACGCTGCTGGAACAAACCGAGATTCGCAACTTTGTTCAGGCATGGCTCACGCCTTCTTTCAAGAGTTCGAATTACGGCTCGCCTTACTTTGCGCAACTTCATATGGGTTGTCCCCTTCAGATCCGCGCGGGAGCCGATGACGAATCGGAGATGGGTGCCTTCAACCATCTGAAGCAGCCGCAGCGTGAAAGTAACCTGAAAATCAGGTTGCGCGAATACTTACCGTTCGGTCTGGAAGCGGGAATAATCTACATCACCTGAAATGAGTTCGAGAGGATAACTATGGCCGGAGATTACACGCGTTTCAGATATGACCCTCTTAAGGACTCCACGGGAATCCTCATGCAGCAGGGCAAGGTTCTAGTCGACCAGGACTGGAACGAATCCGCTCACCTGCAGGATCGCCGCTGGAGGACCGAAACCACCGATATCATGGGCCGTGCGGTTGTCCCGATAGAAACGCCCAACGGTTTCGAAATTCAGATCGCCGGTTCCAACCTGACCATTGGCCGTGGCCGGATGTATGTGGATGGGCTGATGGCTGAAAACCATGGGGCGAATCCCATTGAGTTCGATCCTACCTTGGGCGAGGTGCGCGGCACGCTGCCGATCCCTTATGACAAGCAACCCTATTTCCCGAATCCTCCCGCTCTGCCCGTGGATAATAATCCACACCTGGTTTACCTGGATGTATGGGAACGCGAACTCACCTACCTCGAAGATGCCGACCTGATAGATAAAGCAATTGGCATCGATACAGCAGCCCGTATCCAGACGGTGTGGCAGGTTAAGGTTCTTCAAGACACTCCCGCCGGCACCGCCTGCTCCACTCCCGCCAGTGCCATCGCAGAGACCGCGCCTTCCGCGGGACGCCTCACCACTTCCGCCGCCGGTGTTCCGTCCAGCGCCGACCCCTGTATCGTTCCGCTCACGGGCGGCTACCGTGGCTCCGGCAACCGTCTCTATCGCGTGGAGATCCACAATGGAGGCGCGCTCGGCACCGCTCAATTCAAATGGTCGCGCGATAACGCCTCGGTTGCGTCCGCCGTTACCGCAATCAACGCGGCGCGCGACACCTTGTCGGTCGTGATGACGAAACGCGATTCCGTCCTGCGCTTCCAACCGAACGACTGGATCGAGATTATCGATGACTTCCGGTATTTTCACGGGCTGTCTGGCGAGATGGCGCAAGTGCTCACCGTCAACGACGTCAACCTCACCATCCAACTGAAAACTCCGTTGCCGGCGGCCACCTTCGACGCGACCAAGCCTGAGCGGCACACACGGGTAATCCGGTGGGATCAAAGCGGCATTGTGCGCGATCCAATTGGCACAGTGATTATCGATGTCGATACCAACAACGGCCTGATACCGGTTCCGCCCGCCGGCACCGCGATTGTGCTGGAAGACGGAATACAAATTAAGTTCTCAATCGACGCGGCCATGCCGGTTGCGCAATTCCGGGCTCTTGAACACTGGTCTTTCGCGGCCCGGGTGATTGACGCTTCCATCGAGATCTTAAACCAGGCACCCCCTCGCGGCATTCTGCATCATTACGCGTCATTAGGCTTCGTCACTTTTCCTTCCACGGTCACTGACTGCCGCATCTTCTGGCCGCCCAACACGGGCGATTCGTGCGACTGTACGGTCTGCGTCAGCGCAGATTCGCACAACTCCGGCAAGTTAACCATCCAGTCCGCCGTCAATCAGGTGATGGCCAAACATGGTGGAAAAGTTTGTCTCGGTCCGGGCGTCTATAACATCTCGGAAGCCATCGTCATCGCTGGCGGCTCCTCCATCCAGATCAGCGGTCATGGCTTGCCCTCGCTTCAGGCAACTCCAAAGCTCACCGGAACACCCATCCTGCTGATCGAGCGTTCCGTCAATATCGCGGTGGAAGACATTCAGTTCGCTGCCGGCGTCCGGAGGGACGATTCCCTTCCAGGCATTCAGATTCGCGAAACCTTCTTCGTCCGCATTAAGCGTTGCGGGTTCGTCTTCGGCGTCGATGGAGCGCTAATTCCGAATGGCAGAACACTGGAACCCGCTATCGCACTTCAGGGCGTGGTGGTGGATACCGAAGTCCGGGATAACTTCTTCAATAATGTCTCCATCGCCCTTGGCGATTTTCGCGATAAGAGTGGCCGGTTTATCCGCGCTTTGACCATGGAGGCGAATCAGATTGTCTGCACTCAAGCAGGCGTCAGGCTCGCGGTGCCAGCTAATACCATCTTCTCTGAGATTCGTTTCGCGGCGAACTTTGTCCAAAGCCCTCTCGGCTTTGCGGCGATCGGCTTTGGGGTCGATCTCACCGTTGATGCCAATACTTTCAACTTGGTCCCGCCGCCCCCGACCGGCTTCAACCAGCCCCTGAATGCCGGCATCCTCACCACGGTCTCGCAAGCTCGAATCACCAACAACCAGGTCTTCGGCAATCCGGATGTCGTGAACGCGAACGGGATACTGCTGGGTGCGCCGTTTTTCATTATGTATGGCACGCGTGTCATCGGAAATCAGCTCAGCAATCTTACCGGAAATGGAATCGCCATCGAACCGGCGGCACTGTTGCTCGAGACAATCATTTCGCAAAATCAGATGCTGAATTTGGGCGGCAGCGGAATTGTGATGCTCACGAACGGGCACCTCACGGCTGGTGCCATCGATCTGAATATCTACGAAAACTCGCTCGCCTTCGTAGCGCAAAGGACTGGCCCGAATAACCTCATGTCCGGCATTTTGGTCAGGGCCGCAATCAATGTGAGTATTTGCGAAAACGCAATCGAGAATCTCGGTATGAATCCTGGAAGCAGCTCCTCGCGAGTAGGCATTCTGGCATCCCGGATATCCGGCACTCGCATTGCCGGAAACCGTCTGGCGAACATCGGCCCTACGGGTGCCGTTTCCTTTTCGGTGGGTATCGCGGCTACGGTTCTCACCAATCGCGTGGATGTTATCGATAACCAGGTGCGCCGTTCAGTCGCGCCGCCCCCGGCAGCCGATTTCAGTTCGTGGCTTGCTCTTGCAGTGCAGACGGCCAACGATGCCAGCATCCGAGGGAATCATCTGGAAGGGTTCGGAGGCACCTTCTCCGTTTTTGTCTCGGCCAGAAACTGCTGCCTGTTTAGCGACAATCAATGCTTCTTTACGAACCCCCTTGCCGGTGCTTCAGCGGTGGTGGGTCTGAGCGGCAACGCGGTCCTGGCTAGTTCAAATTTCATTCAGTGCCCGCGTTCCCCCAGCGGCGCGCCCGGCTTGGCGTTACAAGTGGTTTCCACCGGGCCGCACTCGGTATTGGGAAATATTGCGACGGGTACAATTCTGGTGAATGCCGTGGCGCTACCGCTGGTTCCGCAGCTTCCTCAACCGGGAGAGTTGCTCAACGTCGTTACAGTCTGAGAGTTTCAAGGAAACATTATGCCCTTCGCTGTTTTCAAAAACGAAGCCAACCTTGATGAGTTGGCCCTGCGCCTGTTTTCCACCGATGGCAAGTTGTCCAAAACCGCGGCTAAGCAGGCCACAGCCGCTCTCCTCAAAGCCAACCCGGATCTGGAAGATCTCACTCGAATGCCCACTGGCTCGCTGATAGTAATACCACCCGGCGTACCGGCCCTCGTTCCGTCCGAAGCTGTGCATTTGGAGGTTTCAGGAATGGCGGCCTCCGCGGCGGGAGTTCAGGCCCTGGTCCAGACGCTGGCTGCTCAGTTGGCCGGCTTTGACGAGCGGGCACTTGCCGCCGCCACCGCTCTGACGGAACTTGCGAATACGAAATCCAGTGCCAAGGACATGCAAGAGTTGTCAGGCCACCCTGATCTCCTGCAACTTACACAGAAGACTTCCGCACTCACCGGTAAGGATGTGGAGAAAGCATTGAAGACGCGGGACGACGCGATCTCCAGCATTCTCCAGCACCTCACTTCGCTTAGTGGGACAGACCGGACGAAGAAACGGGAGTAACATCCGTGACCCGTGTTCCAGACACGCGATCGAGAGTAGCCCCGCAAGCCGCAACGCCTGTTCCGCATGCGCGCGAACGTGGACCCCGCGCTGAGACATCCACTCTTGCCTTTCTGGGGAATCAGGGCGCGGTAAGGCGGCTCAAAAGCAGCGTCGCGCTCGCTCCTGGAACGGTTGAGCCGGCGGCCGGAAATCAGGAAGCGCTCCGCCGGTTAAAGA
The DNA here is from genome assembly GCA_038229155.1 of Bryobacterales bacterium. Taxonomy (GTDB): domain Bacteria; phylum Acidobacteriota; class Terriglobia; order Bryobacterales; family Bryobacteraceae; genus JALYXI01. The sequence continues at coordinate 6,395 of JBBROT010000074.1, forward strand.
GTGAGTACGCGTCACGTAGTTGGGAAGCTCGTCAAGAACGGGAAGCAGATCGCATTGCGGAACGCGCGATGCAGACACCCCAGCCTTGTTCCTGCGGCGGAACCTGCGCAGACTGCAAACAGGAAGAAGGTTTGCGCTCGCCCGGCAAGCCTCTTGACCCGGTAACTCGGGCCAGCATGGAAGCGGCTCTGGGACACGATCTAAGCGACGTGCGCGTGCATACCGGTTCTGCCGCTGCCAGGTCGGCACAACAGTTTCACGCGCGAGCATTCACGGTGGGAAACGAAGTCGTGTTCGCGGCAGGTGAATACGCGCCATCCACCTCCGCGGGACGCAAGCTGCTGGCACACGAACTCGCACATGTTCAACAGCAAAAATCGGGCCCGCCGCTTGTGCAGCGCGCTCCGGATTCTAACGAAGATCGCGAAGAAGCGCTACGGCAACTGAATGCCGCGATCAAAGAGTTGAAGCAGACCGAAGAGGAAGACAAAGAGCCAGAGAAGCCAGCGCGACGCCCACGTTCTCTCAGAATGAGTCCAGACGAAATGTGCGGAGGAAAGTGCTTCGACGAGAATGCGTTTAACCGTTCCATTCGGGATTCGAATAGACGCCTAGACGAACGAATTGAGAAAGACCGCCGCAAATCAAAAGTGCCCTACAGCGAACGGTTCAACCAAGTCCTGGAAGAAATGGCAAAGATGCAGCACAAAAAGCTGGAAAAAGAATCCCCCGGTATTCGAATTTCGGAATTATCCGTTCAGTCCCCCGATGAAGTCTGGAGCTATGGAATGGCTACCGGCCAGTTTTTCGAAAGCGAGGAGAAGGTAGTCCGCGAAGACGCGGAAAAGCGGGCCCGTAAGACGTTCAAGCAGCGGTATGCACACGCTATGAACTCGGTGGGCAACAACTGGAATCCAGGCGACGCTCACACGCCCGCCAAAGAGGTGTGGGATTTTGGAATCTCCAACGGTGTGTTCCTCTCCTCGGAAATGGCACAAGTGCTCGGGGTCAGAAACGCCTACATTCGCAAGCTCAATGATGAAGCGGAAGAGAAGGCGATGTACGCCAGAAGAAAAGCGGCGTCAGACCGTGAGCAACAATTTATTGCAAACTTCGAAGCGGTGAAATTCCAGAGCGCCAGTCTATTCTACGCACCATTCCTGGGCGGAGGCATGGGCACCATTCTCGGCAGCGCTTACGAAGGCTCACAGATGGGGCTCATGGTTGGTGAAACCTACAACGCATGCGCCCACGGCGATGCCGCGGATTGTTTTAAGGCCGCCGCGCCCTTAGTAGCGGCAGCCATCGTGCATCAGAAGATGCGCGCGAAGCCCGAAGAACCTATCCCTGCTGGCCCCGACCCTAATCCCATCGGACAGCAAACGCCGCAAACAGCAACACTCCGGTCCGTGCGGCCCGATGGCACGTTCGGCCCGCCCCGCAGCCATGCATCCTTCGGCCCTGAACCCCCGGTGCCGGGACCTCTGGGCAAACTCAAGGTGCGTGAGGCCGTGAACGATAACGCCACACCTCAGGAAATCGCGGAAGTAAAATCCGCTACGGCAGGCTCTTCGAACGCTCCTATTTCCGCGGCGAAAATACCCCCCAAGAAGCCACCAGCCGCCAAGCCGCCCATCCGAAATACGCCTCCCACCCGAACGACCGCTCCGCCCGCAACAGCACCGCGCACGCCCGCTGTTCCTCTGACCGTTCGTGCCGGAAGAATGACCGAAGCGCAGTTCCGGCAACAGGTCCGCACCGATTACGGCGTCTACGTCTACCGGCTGGTCGATCGCGACAAGAATGTTTGGAAGTGGGGCACTACCATGGACCCTTTCAAACGCATTCAAGGGTACCGCGCCGCGGCGGAGTACTACGAGATGGAAGTGATGGCAGGTCCGATGGCTAGACCGCAATCGCTCTCTTTAGAAAGCACGGAAGGCGCAACGCTGGAAGAACTGGGGCATAACATTCGAACCAACACGCTGGGTGAAATGAAGGGCGGGGCCGATTTTTACGGCGTGATTGAGAACCCCAGTCTGCCGTCGTCGAAGCCAATAGTATCGATCCGCATTCCCAGCCGCGATTGAATCGCTCACGCTAAGCTGATGACAGAATGATCGGCATCGCTCGCGGAAATTTACTGCTCGTACTGGCAGCTTTCAGTTCCACAACGGGCGTGCTTGCACAAGGCCCGCAAACGCATGATCACAACACCTGGAGCGATTACGGCGGCGCGCCGGATTCAGCGCAGTATTCCTCTCTCGCGCAAATCAACCGGTCCAACGTCTCCACGCTGCGGGTGGCCTGGAGCTATTCCACCGGCGATGCCAACAAGTACTCATTCAATCCGCTGATTGTGGACGGCCGCGTGTACGTGTTGGCGAAAAATAACTCCATTGTCGCGCTCGATGCTGCCACTGGCCGTGAACTGTGGGTGCATGCGCCTGAACCCGGCACCACCATCATTACGAACCGCGGCATTAATTATTGGGAAAGCAAAGACCGGTCCGACAGGCGGCTTCTTTTCTCGAGCAACCACTTCTTGCGCGCCATCGACGCCCGCACAGGCAACACGATTCAGACCTTCGGCACCAACGGCCGTGTCGACCTCAAAGAAGGCCTCGATCGCGATCCGGCCACTATCAAGCTGGTGCAATCCACCACGCCAGGGCGAGTCTTCGAAGACCTGCTGATTCTGGGTTCGGCCACTAACCAGGGCTATGGTTCGGCACCCGGCGACATCCGCGCGTTCAACATTGTCACGGGCCAACTGGCGTGGACCTTCCATACCATTCCGCATCCCGGCGAACCGGGTTATGAGACTTGGCCGAAGGATGCCTGGAAGCGCGTGGGTGGGGCCAACGCGTGGGGTGAGCTTTCGCTCGATACCAAGCGCGGCATCGTCTTCGCCCCTACCGCCAGCGCCAAGTACAACTTCTATGGCACCGATCGCACGGGCGCGAATCTGTATGCCGATTCCCTGCTCGCGCTTAATGCCCGAACCGGAAAGCTGGTCTGGCACTTTCAAATGGTCCACCATGATATTTGGGATTACGATGATGCCACCGCGCCCAAGCTTCTTACCGTTCGCCATCTTGGCAAGCCGGTAGATGTAGTCGCGCAAGTTTCGAAGCAGGGCTTCGTGTGGGTCTTCAATCGCGCCACGGGTGAGCCCCTCTGGCCCATTGAAGAGCGGCCCGTGCCGCGCTCCGATATGCCCGGCGAACAGACCTGGCCCACGCAGCCGTTTCCTACCAAGCCGCCCCCGTTCGCGCGCCAGAAATTTACCGTGAACGATCTGAGCCCTTACCTTACTCAAGAAGAGCGCGCGAAGTTTCGTGACGAAATTCTTAGCGCGCGCAATGAAGGCTTATTCACTCCTCCCGGACAGCGCAATACCATCCAGATGCCAGGCAACAATGGCGGAGCAAATTGGGGAGGTGCCGCTGTCGATCCTGAAAATGGTTCGCTCTTTGTCGTCTCGAAAGACCTGCCCGCCATGCTCCGGCTTGCCAAAGATCCTGAGGCGGATAAGGCTCTGGCCGCCTCCGCCGGTGAGCACTTTTATAGCGGCTTCGGCTTTATGCTGGCCGGCAATGGCTTGTCACCTATCGCGCCGCCCTGGGCTTCTCTTACAGCCTATGACTTGAATGAAGGCGTCATCCGTTGGAAACTTCCGCTGGGCGATGTACCGGAGCTAGCCGCTAAAGGCATTCACAATACCGGATCGCATTATCCGAAAGTGGGTCCCGTTGTGACGGCGGGCGGGCTGATCTTTACCGGCACTCGCGATAAAACGGTTCGCGCTCTGAATGTTGCCGATGGAAAAGTATTGTGGCAGCACGAACTGGATGCCGCGCTTGAAGGCATGCCCGCCGTCTATGAAGTTGCCGGGCGCGAGTACATTGTGTTCTGCGCAGCCGCCCAAGCCGGACTTACCCCCGCCACGCAGGAAAAGATCCATGGTGCCTACGTGGCGTTTGCTCTGCCTGCGAAGTAAGTATCAGAAAAGCAGTTTCAACCCAAGTTGGATTTGGCGTGAACTGCCCAGATCTCCGCGCGTGGTGCGTGTCTGGGTGATTTGGCCAAACGTCGCGGCTGTTAAAGAATTTACCGGTTGGCCAAAGTTGGGGTGATTCATGATGTTGAAAGATTCCGCGCGGAATTGTAGCGAAACTCTTTCCTTTACTCTCGTGTCTTTTGAGAGAGCCACATCCACATCTTGTAGTCCGGGCGCTGTAAGAATATTGCGGCCCGCACTGCCGAAGCCCAGGTTATGACGCACAAACGCATTCGGGTTCAGCCACTGAGTGGGCGAGCGGTTATCCAGGTAGAGCGACTGGCCAAGTACATAATCGGGCCGGTCGAAACCTTCTAAACTCCCGCTGTTATAAATCAAACCAGCCGTGGGCGGCACGCCCGGAGTTACCGTGCGTGTAAGCGCGACAATCGGGCTGAAAGGATTGCCGGATTGCAAGTTCACGATGGGTGAAATTGTCCAGCCTTCCACAAGCCGCTTCGCAAACACGCCATCCGCATGGAACGGAAGCTGATATACGCCGCTCAGGACAAAACGCTGGCGCGCATCGAAATCGGATAGTGCGCGCTCCGCCCCGATATTGTAGAAATTTTGTATCTGCGGATTCGAGCTGCCAACAGAATAGTTGTCGATCGATTTCGAGAACGTGTAAGAAGCGGAGAATGTCAGGCCGCGCGCCAGTCTTCGATTCGCCGAAAGCCAGAGTCCGTTGTAATTGGAGTTCGAAACGGACTCTTGCACCGTGACGCTGGAGAATCCGGCTATGGGCCGGACGCCGTTAATTCCCTGGTTTGCATCTCCCGTCAATCGCAGGTGCCGCCCTTGGCTCCCGACATAGCCAACCTGGAAGACGGTGCCCGCAAGCTCGCGCTGGAGGTTGAGGTTGTACGAGAACACCACCGCGCTCTTGAAATTCGGGTCGACCGCGGCAATCGCGCTACCGGTTCCCGCGGGCAGATTAAACGGGTTCGCCAAGTTCACATTACTAGTGTTATTCACAGATGTCGCAAATGGCGGGTTCGAACCCAGGCCTGTGACGATATTGGTGACCGGCTCATCATAGTAAAGACCGGTGCCCCCGCGGATCACAGTCTTGCCATTGCCGAAGGGATCGTAGGCAAAACCGAAGCGAGGCCCGAAGTTCGTAAACTGGCGATGATAGGGCCGCTCCACTCCATTCGTGCCCACGCGGAAGAGCGTGTTGCGAGCAAAGTCATAGACAGCCAGCCGGTCATGAATTTCGCTCGGGACGCCGTTGTATTCCCAACGCAGCCCCAGATTCAAAGTGAGCCTTTGACGTACTCGATAATCATCTTGAG
>JBBROT010000075.1:0-11654 GCA_038229155.1 Bryobacterales bacterium
AGCCCGCCCTTCTGAGCGGAGCCTGAAACATTTTCGCGCGTCGCCGTTGCGCCGCCCGATTCCGAAGAAAGACTGCGCAGATATGTGACCACCTGCCAAATTTGATCCGTCGAGAACTGGTTGAAGCCGGGCATCTGAGTGCCTCGAATCCCGCTGCGAATGTTGATGAAGATCTCACCATCGGCTCCGCCCCGCGCAAAAGTGCCGCTCGCAAGTGACGGCGCGCGATCGCCCCGTGCCCCAGCGCCATGGCACGCAATGCAGGTTTGATCGTAAAGCTTCTGTCCAGCGGCAGCAGCTTGTGCACTTCCCGCGAACGGATTCTTCTGCGCCTCCGCCCGGTCTTCCTGTGCGGCCACAGAGGGCGCGAAGCAGATCGACACAACTGTGAAGAAAGTGGTTTGCAGTATCATTTGTGCAATTCATTCTCGCACCGGGCGGCACCGCGATCCCGGTTTGCGCGATGGTAAGTGAACCGTGTTAGATTGCACTACACGGGGGGATTATGAAACGACTTGTTTTTCTTTTTTTGTGCGGTATTTCGGCATCCGTGGCCCAAACCATCACGGGTACCATCACGGGGTCTGTAACCGACCCTTCCGGTTCCGCGGTGAGCAACTCGAAAGTAACCGCGCGGAACACTGCGACGAACGTCTCGAATACGGTGGACGTGAATTCCTCCGGATCGTACAACGCTCTCTTCCTGCCCGTAGGTCCTTACACGGTTACGGTGGAAGCAGCGGGTTTTAAAAAGGCTGTCATTGGACCCATTGCTCTCGAAGTTAACCAGAGCGCGCGCGTGGATGTTCAGTTGGAAGTCGGTCAGATCAGCGATTCGGTCCAGGTCTCCGCCACCGCCCTGATTCTGCAGACGGAATCGGCCACCACCGGTGAGACCATCACGGGCAACACGGTGACGAACATCCCGCTCAAGGGAAGAAACTTCGCCGCGGTGACGCTCCTTGTCCCTGGCGCAATCAATCCCAATACAGCGAATTTCACCGGCATCGGACGCAATACTTCCGGCGGCCGGCCTTACGTGAATGGCAACCGCGAACAGAGCAACAACTTCCTGCTGGACGGCGAAGAGTTTAACGATTCCATCGACAACCTGATTGGCTACAATCCGAGCCCCGACGCGCTGGAAGAAGTGAAAGTGCAGACCGGCAACACCGGCGCGGAATTTGGCAATGCGAATGGCGCGGTGGTAAACATGACCATCAAGAGCGGCACCAATCAGTATCACGGCAACGTGTTCGAATTCATCCAGAACGATAAATTGAATGCGAACGGCTTTTTCAACAACCGCAACAAGATTCCTCGCAACGCGTTCAAGCGCAACATTTACGGCGGCACCTTTGGCGGCCCCATCAAGAGAGATAAGCTCTTCTTCTTCATCGATTATCAGGGCGCGAAAGATAGGAACGAAGGGCCTACCAGCGCCACTGTTGCGCCAGCGGCGTATCGAACCGGCAACCTTTCAACTCTCTTAACGCCCGCCACTGGCGCGCCTAGAACCATCGTCGACCCGACGACGGGCGTAGCCTTTCCCGGCAACATCATCCCGCTCAGCAGGATCGTAAATCCGGTGGCGAAGGCGATCTTTGCAGATCCCCGGCTATACCCGCTTCCCAACAACAGCGGCACGGGCGCGCTCGGCGTTGCATCGAACTATCTGGCGACCTCCGCCAGCGCGGTGAATAACGATCAGGGCGATGCCAAAATCGATTACCGTTTGAGCAGGAAGGATAATGTGAGCGGCCGGTTTTCCATCGGGCGCGCTTACAATCTTCCGGTGCGCGTCGCGCTGCCCACTTCCATTTCTTCCACCAGTTCGTATCCCACAACGGGCGGCGTCATCAGCTATACGCGCGTGATTTCCCCCACCATCGTGAATGAAGCCCGCGCGGCTTTTACGCGTATCCGTTTAACCGATACGGTTGTGGACGTCTATGGTCTCTTCGGAACCACCGGCAACCAGAAGCTTGGCATTCCCGGCGGTCAGCCGGTTCCAGGTATCAGCAGCATTGCGTTGGGCGGCACCGAAGGCTTTTCCGGTATCGGTTCAATTGGCATTGGCAATGACAGCATCACGAACGAATTCCAGTATTCCGACAACTTCACCAAGCAACTCGGCCGGCATGTGCTGAAGTTCGGCGGCCAGGCGGCGCGCTATCAGCAGAATCGTTATTACTCTGGCAACAACGGGCAGCTTGGTTTGTTTACTTATGACGGGCGCTTCAGCGGTTCTTCATTCGCCGATTTTCTGCTGGACGATCTGGCAACCAGTGGCCGCGGCAGTGTCACCGGCAAGTGGGGCCACCGCCATTGGCGCGATGGATTGTTCGCGCAGGATGATTTCCGCGTCTCTTCCACACTCACTCTCAACCTCGGTTTGCGCTGGGAATATACGCAGCCGGTTTACGAAGTGGCAGACCGGCAGATCAACGTCAACATCAACACCGGCGCAATATCGCAGGCGGGCAAGAACGGTGCCAGCCGAGCTCTGTTCAATCCCTATTACAAACAGTTCGAGCCGAAGCTTGGGTTCGCGTGGTCGCCGGAATTTTTCGGACGCAAGAAGTTCGTGGTGCGTGGCGGCTACGGCATCACCAGCTTTATGGAAGGTACGGGCGCGAACCTGCGGCTCCCGCTGAATCCGCCATTCTTCTTCGAATCAGACGTTTCGTATCCAACCGGCGCGCCCGGCACCATCAGCACGGGCTTCAACGGCCTGATTGCGCGCAACGTGTTGCAAGGCCAGATTCGGGCCTGGAACCCCGATCTGCGCCCCGCGTTTATCCAGCAGTACAACTTCACCACGGAGTTTGAGATCGCGCCCTCCATGTCATTGAACGTCGCCTACGTGGGGCAGAAAGGCACTCATCTGGTGAACCCTCGCGAAGGCAACCAATCGCGCGTTGCCTCCGCGACAAACCTGCAGGCCAACCGGCCGCTTTTCGGCGTGCTGCCTCTGGTCACTCAGATCAGCTACACGGATTCCAGCGCCACCATGAACTACAACGCGCTGCAGGCCAGCATGCGAAAACGGTATAGCGGCGGTTTGGAATTTCTAGCCTCGTACACCCTTAGCAAGACGCTCAGCGACAACCTGGGCTATTACAGCTCAGGCGGCGTCGATGCCCAAAGCGCGTATTGGCAGAACGCTTACGATCGCCACGGGGATTACGGCCCAGCCTTCTTCGATGCGCTTCACAACTTCGCATTCTCCGGCTCTTATGACCTTCCGTTCGGGCGGGGACGCAAGTATGGTTCGAACGCAAACCGCTTTCTCGATTCGGCGTTCGGCGGTTGGATCATCGGCAACATCTATAGCACTCACACCGGCTTCCCCATCACTTTCACGTCACCCAACAACTCGAATGTGGGTGCCCGAACGGCGCGCGCGAATCATTACCGGCCGCTGAAGATTGTCGGCCAGACGTTTGAGAACTGGTACGGAACAGATCCTTCCGCTAAGCCATGCCCTGTGAATACGGACAACGGCGTTTGCGCGTACGGCGTCCAGGGTACCAACCAGTTCGGCAACACGGGCGTCGGCACCGAACGCGCGCCTTCGTTTTCGAATGTGGACCTCTCGCTCAGCAAGCGGTTCAATCTGACGGAACAGAAATATTTCGTGCTCCGGGCGGATTTCTTCAACGCCTTTAACGGAGTGAGCTTTAGTCCCCCGGATCGCACCACCAGCAACAGCACCTTCGGCTTGATCACCGGCCAGATCAATCAGCCGCGCAACGTGCAGCTTGCCTTTAAGTTTTTCTTCTGATCGAAGGTAATCACAAACGCCATGCAAAGAAGGGCTATCCTCAAACTTCCCGCTCTGCTTCCGGCCATGTTGCATGCCCGCGAGCCGGATTTGCCGCGATACAAAATTGTCAGTCCGGCCGCGCCTAACCAGAATGGGCTTGGCATGCCCGGCAAGTATCCTGGGCGCGTGGTGACCGTTCATTCGCCCACTTGTATCGATGACAAATCCGCGGCGGTAAACCAGGGCGCCGTCAGCGCGATGATCTCGTCCGGTATGACCACGCTCACCGGCTTGAAAGACTCCCGCGACGCCTGGGCCAGCTTTTTCTCACCGAACGATACGGTGGGCATCAAGGTGAACTGCTCCGGCGCGCCGCAAGTCTGTTCACGTCCAGAAGTGGTGGGCGATGTGGTGCGCAATCTGGTGGCGATCGGCCTGAGCCCGAAGAACATCTGGATCTACGAACGCTTTGCCGACCAGCTAGCCTCCGTTCATTACGAAAAGTATGTGCCCGCCGGCGTGAATATCAGCGCTGTCGAAACACAGCGCCGGTCCATTCTTGGCTACGACCCGTTCGTCTATGTGGAAACCGATTTCTTCGGCGAAGAGGACACGCGTTCGAACCTGGTCAGGCTGGTGAGCGAACGCTTTGACAAGATTATCAACGTGCCCAACATGAAAGATCATGGGGCGGCGGGCGTGACTGGCTGCCTGAAGAATATTGCGTATGGCAACTTCTCCAACGTGGCACGATCGCACTATCAGGAGAAGACCAACACTCGCACGTTCATCGGAACGCTAGCCGCCGTGGAACCTCTTCGCTCGAAGACCGTGCTCAGCGTTATGGATGGCCTGCGCGGCGTCTGGCATGGCGGTCCATTCGTGCGCGATACCAAGTTCGCGTTTTACCCGAAGCAGATGAAGTTCGGCACAGACCCCGTGGCGATGGATCGGTTGCTGATCGAAGTGATCGAAGAGAAGCGTAAGCGTGAGGGCGCGGTCTCTGTTTGGAATCGTGAGCCTCGCTATCTGGGCGATACGCGCGAGCTCGATCCGAATAAGAATCCTTTCATTCGTGAACCGGGACATATTGAATTCGCCGGCACGCTTGGGCTGGGCACGTATGACCTCGCTGCAATTAAGGAAGACGTGCTTCACCTGGGATGAACTTGCCATGAACCTAGCTCGATGTTAGCCGCGCTGGTCACTCTTCATCTGCTTGCTGGAAGCGCCCCCGCCGACGCACTTCCACTCGACCCGGTCGGCGTGGATTATCGTGTGGCGACAGCCGGTGCCACCGCCGCGCCGTGGGTGAATGCGAACGGATGGCGGTTTGTGCTGAATCCTGAGCGCGCTTTTGTGGCGGACGCAACAGGTCCCGCCCTGCCGCTCGCCATGGCCGAAGCCTTCGCTTGGGGCGGCAATGTATGGTTTCGCGTTGCAGAGGCAGAGCGCCCCGTGTTTGATCGCACGCTCTCTTTCCTGCAAGCTCTGCCGAAGCGCGATCTTACACCGCGCGCTCAAATTGGCGTGGTGAACGATGGCACTCCGGAAGCTGCCGAAGTTTTAAAACTGCTCATCCGCAGAAACCTGATGGCTGCTCCCGCGATGGCATCCGGCAAGACACCAGCCTTATTGGTAAAGCTGGACACGCCAGACTTTCCGCGCGAATCGGCAAAGAATCCCGCCGCGTTTGCCGCCGGAGTCCGCGGGCGCGTGGGTGATGATAAGCGCATCTTGCGAGTCTATGGAACCGATGTCGTGCTGGGCCGTTTGGAATCGGGCCCGGGATTCGCCCGCGTGCATTTGGTGAATTATTCAAACCGCGAGGTGGAGGGCGCGCGCATCCGCGTACTCGGCCATTACCGCCTGGACGGCTACCGTGCGCTCGATCAGCCGGATTCGCGTCCGCAGGATTTCGCCGTCTCCGCGGGTGCTACTGAATTCACAATTCCTTCGCTGACTCGCTATGCCGTCATCGATCTGGTGCCCGACGCGCCTGCCATCGATAGCAAGAAATCGAAGCGCGATTTCAAACTGACTGCCAACCCTCACGCCCGCCACTGGCGCGAAATCGAACCCGTTCGCGCGACGAAGAATTACGTCGGTCAACCCGTGCCTTTGCGCGCGACAGAGATCCGCTCGCGATGGACGGCGAACAATTTATACCTGCTGTTTTCATGCCCCTACGAATCGTTGAACCTGAAACCGAATCCGGTGACGCAAGTAGAAACTCCCAAGCTCTGGAACTGGGATGTGGCTGAAGCGTTTCTCGGTTCGGATCCGGATCATCCGGAGCAATACCGCGAGTTTCAAGTCTCGCCGCAAAGCGAATGGGTGGATCTGGAAATCGATCGCGCACATCCGAAGCCCGATGGCGGCTCTGGATGGAACTCCGGCTTTCAGGTGAAGGCGCGGATCGATGCGCACCAGAAAATCTGGTACGGCGAAATGCGCATCCCGCTTAGTTCGTTTACGCCGCAAGCGGGCAGGGAACTGCGCGTCGGCCTTTACCGCTTGCAAGGCTCCGGCACCAACAAGCAATTCGTCGCCTGGCAGCCCACCGGCGAACGAAATTTCCATGTGCCGCAAGCGTTCGGCGTTTTGCGGCTTCAGCCTTAGCGTTTCGCGGGCCGCGATTGCCCGGAAGTGGCGGCCGCGCGCGACGCGCTACTGATGGTACCGTCCCACTTCGTGTCGCCCTGGGGACCATAACTCTTCGGCAGCTTGTCCCAGTCCTCGCGCGAGATGGCGTTCAAATCATAGACCACCTTGCCGTCGCGCACGGTCAATTCACACACCAGCTTCTGCTTGGCTTTCAGGCGCGCGCCGAAATGATCTGAGAAGCCGAAGTCGCCACGCTCCACGCGAAGCACCGCAACGTCGGCGGGCGCTCCCACTGACAAGTTGCCCAACTCCTCATGCTTGATCTCGCGGGCCGGGTTCCACGTGGAGGCCGCGATCACATCGGGCAGCGGCATCCCCATCGCCAGAAACTTGCTTGCAACAGACAGCATGTCCTTCATCGCTCCGTTCATGCTGGCAATGTGAAGATCGGTCGAGATGGAATCGGGCCAGAAGCCCACCTTCATCAGGGGCACGGCAACGCGCAGCAGGAAGCTTCCGCCGCCGTGGCCCACATCGAAAATTACACCGCGCTTGCGCCCTTCCAGCATGCCGCTGCCGGGTTGCCCTGTGTCGGACACTTCGCCTCGCAAGCCCGAGTACGCGTGAGTGTAGATGTCACCAGGCCGAAGCTTTTCCATCAGGAGTTGGCTCAGCGGCCGGCTCTCCGGATGGTTGGTGCCGAAATCGATCATCACGGGAATATCGGCTTTTGTGCCCGCTTGTACAGCGCGTTCGACAGGGGTCCATTCCGGCCCCGTGTAGTGCGCGCACTTGATGCCCACCACGCGGTCTTTATGTTGCAGGGCGGCGTTGGCGGTAAGTTCCGCGTCCATGTCTGTCAGGTCATTTTCAAATTTCGGGCCGCGCATCCCGTGGCCCACGATATTCAGAAAAACCAGGATGCGCGTGCGCGACCGCTTGATCACGCGGTCTTCGAAATCGGCATAGTTCCGCCAACCGGCGCAGCCCGCATCGGCAACCGTAGTGACGCCGGAGCGGAACGTAAAGCCATCGGGATACACGCTGTTATCCCCTGCGTAGGAGTTTGCCTCGCCGGTGCCGGCATAGACGTGGGCGTGGATATCCACCAAGCCCGGCGTCACATAGAAGCCTTTCACATTGATCGTCTTGCGCGCGCTGGCCGCGTCGATGGAAGGCTCCACGGCGGCGATTTTGCCATCTTTCACCGCCACATCGCGCAGGGCATCGGTCTTGCTCTTCGCGTCAATTACGCGGCCCCCGCGCAACAGCAAGTCATACTCCTGCCCAAAACAAGACGCGGCCAACAGAAGGCACATCGGGACAAATCTATTCATGGCAAGGCTCCTCTTGGGCCGGTAAATCATGTTACGATCCTCAATCACAGCAAGCAAACATCAAGGAGACAGGATATGTCAAAAGTGAATCGAAGGAATTTTATAGGTGCCGGCGCGGTGGCCGCCGCGGCCGCTGTACCGGCCGGAGCCGCCGTTGAAAAGCCGGTCAAGAAAGTAGTCTGGGCCAACGGCAAAAAACCGGAAGGGCAACAAATGTTCAGCCCCGTCGTTACGTTCGGAGATATGGTTTTTCTTTCGGGCATCGGCGCGCATTTTAAGGGCGACATCAAGTCGCACACCACCCATGTGCTGGAGCAGTTGGAAGCCCGCCTGAAAGATGCTGGCTCATCGATGGACAAAGTTCTCAAGGTGAACGTTTACCTGAACGATATGAAAGACTTTGCCGGAATGAACGAGATTTTCAAAGGCAAATTCGGTTCGGAACCGCCCGTGCGCACCACCATTGCGGCGGCGGGCGGTATCCCGGGCGATTCTTTAGTCGAGATTGATTGCATCGCTCACAAATAAAACATCAAAACAGAATCTTCGCGCCGAATTGAATTTGACGGTTGTTGTTCGCCGTCGCTGTTACGGTCCCGAAGGCCGATGTATTGAACGTGGCGTTCGGATTCGCGAAGCCGGGCGTGTTCGAAAGATTGAAAGCTTCGCCACGAATCTGCAAACGCGCCCGCTCTGTGATACCGAAATCTTTGAACAGGGAAAAATCGATGTTCGTTAAACCGGGTCCGCGCAGAATATTGCGTCCTGCATTTCCGTATGTGTAAGCGGCTGGCAGCGCGAACGCGGATGTATCGATGCAGTTTGTCAGGTGTCCGCTGCCGCAGTTCGAAGTGGCGGTCTTCAGCAGGTTCGGGCGCTGATTGCCCAGGCTGGTATTCGCGGGGTCGCCCGGCACAGTCACATTGAACGGATAGCCGGATTGCACCGTGATAATGGCGTTGGTCTGCCATCCGCCCAACGCATATTTCACGGCGCGATAGTTCGATTGGCGGAAGAACGGAAGCTCGTAAGTGAAGCTTCCCACGAAGCGATGCGGCACATCCCAATTGGAGTGGCCGTAATCGAGTTTCCAATTGTAGGCATCCATCGGCGAACCGCCGCCGTTCGAATCGGTGGTGACATCCAAAGTCTTCGACCACGTGTAAGACACCAGTGCCGTCGCGCCTTTGAAGAACTGTTGCCGGTAAATTACGCTCAGCGCTTCGTAGGTAGCAATCATGTCGTTCTGAATGGTGCGGATGGATTGGAACAACTGATTAGGCCTGCGGTCATTGATCACCCCCGGCCCCGGCGCGGGCGTGTTGTTGAAGAAACTGCGGTCCAGGTGCGTGGTGCGCGAACCCAGATACTGCAGTTCCAGACCGGCATTGCGCCAAAGCGCATGCTCCCCGCTGAAGCTCCATTGGTTCATGCGTGCCACTGGCAGATCGGGATTCAACGTAAAGGCCGAAGGCTTCGGCAACACGCCTGGCGTGCTTGGAATGGGGTTCGCCAAGGTCAACGTGGGGCTGGTGGGAATCGAGTTGTAGGTATAAATGATGGCAAAGGGCGGGTTGGTGGTCGCCAGCGTATAGCTGTTCAGTTGGTTCGGATTGTAATAGATGCCGTACCCGCCGCGAACCACCCAGCGCGGCGTGAAACGATAAGCGAACCCAATGCGCGGCGCAAAGTTGTTATGGTTCGGGTTAATGAGCGGAATCGATTTCGGCACAGTGGCCGGAATGAAAGCCGTCTGCCGCGGGTTCAGGATAGTGGCGTTTCCATTCAAGGATTCCGGCACGGTGGGCAACTCATAGCGCAGCCCCAGAGTCAGCGTAAGCTTCGTGAATTGCCACTTATCCGATACGAAGAATCCATGCCGGTACTGGCCCACTTCCGCCTGCACCAGCGGACCCGGCGTGGTCACGCTCAAAGGCAGTCCCAGAATAAAATCGGCCGGCGCATAACCGGTGATAGTGCCGCTGAAATTAAACCCGCCGCGTGGATTGTTGTTCGCGATTCGCGCGGTGATCAGCCGCCGTGTATCGTATCCCGCGGAGATGCTGTGCGGGCCCACGTTCCAACTCAACACATCGGAGAACTGATAGGTCTTGTCCTTCTGGTACCAATTGCTGCTGGCCTGGTTATCGCCGCCAATGGAAATGAAACCAGTGATGGCGAAGTTCGGCAGTCCGGCGTTGTTAATGTTCGTGGTGAACCCCGGGATGCCCAGGGCCGTGCCCGCTCCCGCTTTGTCGGCGGTGTTGAAAAAATTCAGCGAATCGATGGAAACAGATTCACGCCCGAACCGCGCATCGTTCACCAAATTCGGCGACAGCGTGTGCGTGTATCCAATCACAAAATTGCGGTCTCTCACCGGCTGTGAGTAGCCGTTGTTTGGGTTGGGATTGCCGTTCAATAAATCTGTATTCCCCAGTGCATAGCGGAAAAACAGGCGCACCTTTTCCCCGATACTCTCGTCCACGCGGTCAATGGTCTGGTTGCCATCGTTGGTGTTCGGCACGTTCACGTTGTAGTTATTCACCGCCGGCCCGGCCTGCGTGGGCAGCGGCATATACAGCAATGCTTTCTGCGCCTGCGGGGAAAGCCGCGATGTAGGAATCACGTTACCGGAAAATTGTGTGCGTCCCACGGCGAAGGGGTCGATAATGGGCGTTGTAACGGCGGAGAAATCGCCTCGGCGCATCGCATCCGTGAGCACCGTGCTGATGCCCGGCAGCGATTGCTTGTTCCGCAACGCTTCATAGTTCAACAGAAAAAACGTGCGGTTGTGCCCGTTATAAAGTTTCGGAATCACAACGGGCCCCGTAAGCGCGAACCCGAATTGATTCTGCCGCAGTGGCGCTTTTGGAATGCCGGGCCGCTGGAAAAAGTTCCTCGCATCCAGTGCATCGTTGCGCAGAAACTCGAATGCGGTGCCGTGAAGCTGGTTCGTCCCGCTCTTGGTAATCACGTTAATCTGCACACCCATGTAGCCGCCGTATTGCGCGGGGTAAGTGCCGGTTTGCACCTGGAATTCCTGAATCGCGTCCACCGAAGGCCGTAATGTCGCGGTGGTAATCAGGTTGTTCATGATGCTTACTCCGTCCATCGAAATGCTGTTCTGGATTTCGCGCGTTCCCGCGCCGATATAACCTTCGCCGCCGCCCGGGTTACCCGCGGGAGACTTGCGACCGGGCAGCACCATGGGAATGGTAAGCGCCAGCTTCAAAGCATTTCTGCTGTTGAGCGGCAGTTCCGCCGTGGTCTTGGTGGAGAGCGTTTCCGTGATCGATGCGTCTTCCGTATTGATAGGCGGCACATCTGCTGTCACCAGAATCCTTTCAGACACCTGCCCGATCTTCAGCGTAATGTCGTTGCGGACAACCTGATTCGTCGAAACCGGAATGCCAGTCAGCGTCACCGCATCGAAGCCGGCCTGCTTAACTGTCAAGTCGTATGTCCCCGGCTTAACGAACAGAAATTCATATTGCCCTTCGGCGTTGGTCACGGCAGAGACTGTTTCCGACGTGCCGGTGTTTAGCGAAGTGACGGCGGCTCCCGCGACGGAAGTGCCCGAAGCGTCGGCAACCCGGCCCACTAATGAAGTGGTGGAAGTAAGCTGCCCCAACGCGCAGGAACACAGCGCCAGCAGTACGGTGAGAAGCTTTTTCATCATGTCTCCTTCAAACTGTTTTCACGGGACGGACAACGCCTCCCGGTGCCACATACTGATGCCGTCTTGCGCTCCAGCGCGCCTCGCCATATTCGCCCATGTTCACCGTGCCTTCCATGCTGTTAGCTGCGGCTTTGCCTGTGAAGTCCCATGAGAGGCGCGTACCTTCCATCTTTTGCGAACTCTTGAAGATCACTTCGTCGGCGGCAACGGTGCCCGCTAGATCGCCTTCCACGTACTCTCCGCGATGCGTGCCCACCAGCGA
>JBBROT010000076.1:0-11644 GCA_038229155.1 Bryobacterales bacterium
CGTCGTGTACTCGGCTCATTAGTTTAAAAGTGTCCTGTGGAAATTGGCGTCGGTCAAGGGTCTAGCTGGTCTGAAAGAAGTGATAGTACATAGAGGCGCTCATCGCCACGATGCCAAGAATGATGCTGGCCGCCCATCCCACATAGGAAAGGCGCCGCTGCCTGCGCACCAGAAGATCGTTCTCCAGCAGAGGAATGCTGCTCAGAATCGGCAGATTCGTGTATGCGCGCACGTCCTTCAAATTCTTCAGCGACGTGTCTTTCATTTCCTTGATTCCGGTCAGGAACACGCCGACCATCAGGCCCATCCCGACGCCGATACCCGTGATCAACCAACGGTTAGGGGCTGTGGGCGCTTCCGGCAGGGAAGCGTTGTCCAGCACCTCCAGGTTCTCGCCCGCCTTGCGCTTGCTCACGTCGTCAAACGTGGAGGCCGCCGTCTGCTTGCGTTGGAAATCCTGGTAATGAACGCTGGCCATTTCATGCTCACGGTTCAGCGCAACGTACTTCTGCTGATTGGCCGGCACCTGGGAAATTCTGTTCTGGTAGCTGGCGATGCTCTTGTTGATATCGTCGAGTTGCTTCAGGCGCTGCAGCCGTTCGCTTTCCTTATTGCGAAGCTGGGTGCTCACCATATCGATATTGCCCTGAATGTCATTCTGCCGCTCGGCCACCATCGGATTCGCCATCTTCTTGGCTGCCGCGGCCTTCGGCTTCAAAGCATCCTGGTCTTCTTTCAACTGCAACTCATCCCGCTCCCGCTTCTTGATCGCCAGTTGCGCCTTCGCGCCGCGGATGGAAGGGTATTCTTCGGTATAAATTTCCCGCAACTGAAGCAGCGACGATTCGTAGTCGGCAATTTCTTTGTTCAGTTGGTTCAACCGGTCGTTCTGAATCTTCGCCACCGAGCCGGGCTCCTGCGACATGGTCACCATGCTCGCGTACGTATCGCGCTGCATCTTGTATGTCTGCAGGTTGGTCTCAAGCGTAAGCTTCTCCTGCGAAAGGCGGCTGAGCGCGTCATTCACCGCGGCCATTTGCTGCTGAAGACCGTTCAAAGCCTGAATGTTTATCTGCAATTCTTCCGGCAGGTGCCCGGCATTCTGCACGCGGAAATTCGTCAGCTCGTTATCGAGCCGCGTAAGTTCCGCCTTGGCCTGCGTCATCTCTTCGTTCAGAAATTCCGACGTCACTTTGCCCTGATTGTTCTGCACGTTCACCATGGATTCCGTGAATCGCGTGATCAGAGCCTGCACCACTGCCTGAGCCTTGAACCGGTCCGGATAAGCAAACTCGATTTGAAAGGCCGAAGCGGGCCGGCTGCCCTGCCCCGCCAGATTGACGATGGTTACTTTGATGTCGCGCGTACGCATCTGCTCGATGATGTCTTCAAGCGGCTGCGAATCGCGCTCCCGCCGGTACAGGTTCAAAGTGGGCCGCTGAATCAATTCCGAAAGGCTGGTGCGGCTCAGAATTTCCTGCTGCATCAGCGCGATGCGTTCATTCATCTGCTGGCTCACCGTGGAAGGCACCAGCGTTTCCGAAATCTGCGCCGGCGAAATCCGCAGCACGGCTTTTGAAACGTAGGTATTCGGCAGCAAAAACGCGATCACGCATGAAATCACCAGTCCCGCAAACAGCGGACCCGTGATCCAACTGGTGTGACGCCGCAAAATATCGATGTAGTCTTCCACGTCCAGGGCGCGGCGCGAAATGCTGAGATATTGCTGTGTGGTGGGTGTCATGGGGCCAAGTAAATTGTTCAGTTACGGTGCAACGCACTAAGGAACGAAGATCTGGTCTCCGTTCTGAATCAGGATGTTCTGCTCCATGTGCTTGCCATGGCTCACGTCCTTATAGTTGAAATTAAACTTTTTGGTCTCCGGCTTTTTCGTTTCCGGGTCAAGCGCGGTGCGCAGGATGTAAATCTTCTTCGGGTTGGCGAACTCGCGAAACCCGCCCCCCAGCACCAGCGCTTCCATCACCGTGGTGGGCCCGGTCAATGGAAAACTTCCCGGGCGGGATACTTCCCCTTGAATCAAGAACTTGCGGCTATTCACCCGTAGAACCAGCACATTCACGTCCGGATTCACGATAAAACTCTTCAGCCTCTCGGTCAGAACCGCTTTCAACTGGCCCGGTGTCAGGCCATCGGCCCTCACCTCGTCAATCAGTTGCAGCGAAATCATGCCGTCCGGCCCTACCGTCACTTGTCCCGACAGGTTCGGCTCCTGCCACACCTTAATCATCAGGACGTCTTCCGGCCCAATCACATACGCAGCACCGCGCGCTTTAGCGGCAGCCGAATTCTCAGCCGCGGAATTTGCGCTCTCCGGCCTTTCCGCCACTGCCTTGGCGGGCGGCAGTTCCACTTCCACCTGCTTGCGTTCCGAGCGCACGGCGTTCGCCGCAGGTTGAGTTTGGCCCTGCAACGTAAAACCGGACAAAATAAGCAGAAGCAGCCCGGGACCGAGCAGATATTTCATGTAGGCTACCTTCAAGTGAGTATATCGGCGGGTCGCGGGCAAAACTTGAGCCTTAAATTGAAAGCGAGTACGTTACAATCCTTCTTCTAGTTCATAATATCAGCCATTCCGGCCAGCGCAGCCGCACACGCCGCTCTGGGAATAATTAAAGATATGAAATCTCAGTATTTCCTAGCCAAGACCGACCCCGAAACATACTCTGTCCAACAGTTTTTGACGGAGAAGGAAACCGAGTGGGATGGAGTCCGCAACGCCCAAGCGCTACGGGCCATTCGCCTGATGAAGCCCGGCGACCGCGTCTTTGTTTACCACAGCATGAAGGAAGCGGCGGTGGTGGGCCTGGCGGAAGTGGTTTCAGAACCCGCTCCGGCTTCGAATGACAGCGCCCTCTGGTCCGTGCGCCTGAAATTCCTCTCGCTCCTTGAGCCGCCGGTCTCGCTCAAGGAAATCAAAACCAGCCAACTCTTTGACGATTGGGCTCTGGTCCGGCAAAGCCGCCTCTCCACCATGACCGCTCCCGGCGAATTCGTAGCCTGGATGCGGAAAAAGTTCCCCACAGGCACGATTTAACATCTCCTCCCGATCCCCACCGCTATGCTTACACGTAGCGGGTTCTACCAATTCGCATATTCGGTTTCGAGTTACCTTATATAATTCAATCGTTTACAAGGAAAAAGGCTGGCACCCGAACTGCTTTGTTGTTCCAATCGGTGGTGTTCGTAACCCCATGCTTCAGGAGTTGAAGTTTCAGGTTTCCACGGCGGTGCTCACGGTGATAACAATCGCCGCGATTGCCGCCGCCGTGGTGAATTTCGAACAGCTTCACAAATTCCGGCTGGCGGACGACGGCGCTACATGGATAGATAGCAGTGCCGCTACCGCGAATCGCAACATAACCGCCTACCGGGTAGCACCGGGCAGCGGGGCCGACCGCGCCGGCATTCGCGCCGGCGATACGCTCAAGCGCATCAACGGCGAGCCACTCAAACGCGCGCTCGATGTGCCGCAGATCCTGGCCGGTGTCGGTGCCTGGAATCGCGCGGATTACGCCATCGTGCGCGGCAACGTGCCGGTTAACGCCAAGGTCATCATCGGCGAGGTGCCGCACGATACCTCGGTCGATTTTCTATACCTTACCGGCGCGGCTTACCTCGGTATCGGCCTGTTCGTCTTCTTCCGGCGCGGCAACGCCCAGCAAGCCCGCCATTTCTTCATTTTCTGCCTGGTCTCCTTCATTTTTTCGTGCTTCCATTACACCGGTAAGCTGAACGCGTTCGACCGGGTGATCTATTGGGGGAACTTGATTGCCGGGTGGCTGGCACCCACGCTTTTCCTTCATTTCTGTCTCACTTTTCCGGAACCGCGCCCCTGGTTTCGCAACCGTTTTCACGCCCCCCTCCTTTACCTACCCGGCGCTCTCTTCACCCTCTTCTTCATCGGCCTCACTTCGGGAGCCATTTCCATTGCGACGCCGCTGGTACAGGTCTCCTGGTATCTGGATCGCGTCTGGATGGCTCTGCTCACGGCGCTCTATCTGGTCAGCGGCTTCACGCTCGCCCTGGAATACCGGCGCACCGAAGACGCCATCCTCCGCCAGCAACTGAAGTGGCTGCGCAATGGCACTTTCTGCGGCCTGCTGCCTTTTGCATGCTTTTACGCCCTGCCGTATGTCTTCGGGATAGTTCCCAACCAGTGGGCCCACTTCGCGGTTCTGTCTTTACCGCTGATTCCGCTTACCCTTTCGTACGCCATCGTCCGCTACAGGCTGATGGACGTCGACGTCATCTTCCGGCGCGGGTACGCCTATACCCTGGCCACGCTCTGCATTCTGGCCGCGTTTTACGCCATCGTCTTTACGCTGGGCAGTCTGGTCCAGAAGAATTTCAAAGACTTGGGCAATACCGGCCTGGTGAGCGTCATGCTGCTCACCGCGTTCCTCTTCCAGCCCCTCCGCAATTGGCTGCAGGAGCGCCTGGACAAATATTTCTATAGAGACCGTTACGATTACCGGCTCACCCTGGTGGAATTCGCGCGCGAACTGAACAGCGAAGTGGATCTGGAAAAAATGCTCGGCAGCGTCGCCGATCGCCTGATGCAAACGCTCTCTATCCGGCAGATCGGCTTCTTTCTGGCCGAATCGAAAACCGCGGGCTTTACCCTGCGTAAACTCCTCGGTTCGAATGGCCGCGCGATAGCCGATCCCGCCCAACTCGATCTCTCCTTCCTGAATTGGGAGCGCGATACCCCTTACCTTTTCTTCGAACGCACCCGCTTCCGCCTTGACGCCCTGGCCGCCACGTGGTCACCCACCGTCCGGCAGACTATTGCCGATCTCGATCTCACCTATTACCTGCCCTGCACCGTTCGCGGGCGCACCATTGCCTTCATCGGCGTCAGCCGCACCGAAAGCGGCGATTTTCTCTCGAGCGACGATCTGGAACTGCTCGTCACTCTGGCCGGATACCTCGGCATCGCCGTCGAAAACGCCAATCTTTATCAATCCCTCCAGCGCAAGGTGGAAGACTACGAACGCCTGAAAGAGTTCAGCGAAAACATCGTGGAATCCATCAACGTGGGCATCCTGGCGGCTGACCTGGAAGATCGCGTCGAAAGCTGGAACACCCGCATGGAGCAGTTGACCGGCATTTCGCGCGAAAATGCTCAGGGGCGCAGGCTTGAAAGTGTCCTGCCCGCGGCGCTGCTCGATCGTCTGGACCGCACGCGCGGCCAAGCTGCCGTCCATCACTTCGACAAAATTTCGCTCCCCTATTCCTCGGGAGCTATCGGTCGCGAAGCGGTCGTCAATATCGCCACCGCGCCCCTGGTCTCGCGCGATGGCGAACAGATCGGCCGCCTGGTCATCTTCGACGACATCACTGAGCGCGCGGATCTGGAACGCCGCTTGGTACAAGCCGATAAGCTCTCCAGCATCGGTCTGCTGGCCGCCGGAGTCGCTCATGAAGTGAATACGCCCCTCGCCGTGATCTCCACCTACGCGCAAATGCTCGCGAAGCAAGTGGCTGGCGATGAGCAGAAATCGCGCATGCTCGATAAGATTTCGAAGCAGACCTTCCGCGCGAGCGAAATCGTAAACTCGCTGCTCAACTTCTCGCGCACCTCCACCACCGAAGTGGTCCGCGTGGATCTGAATCGCGTGGTGCAGGAAACAGTCTCTCTGTTGGAGCATCAACTCCAAAAGGCCGGCATTGAGGTCAAGCTCAACTTAGCCAATCCCCTGGGCGGCATCGATGGCAACGCCGGCAAATTGCAACAGGTGCTGCTCAACCTCATCATCAACGCGCGCGATGCCATGGAGCCCGGAGGCAAGCTGGAAATTGTCACATTCAACGATGGCGCGCTGGTGGGCGTGGATGTTTGCGACACCGGCCACGGCATTGCGCCCGAACACTTGGCCCGCATCTATGACCCCTTCTTCACCACCAAAGGCGCGAAGAAAGGCACCGGCCTCGGCCTCTCCGTCACGTATGGAATTATTCAGGAACATGGCGGCACAATAGAAGTGATTGCCGTGCCGCAAGGCGGTTCCCGCTTCCGCATTGAACTGCCGCTCGGCAAGGTTCCCATCCGCGCGGAAAAGTTATCTGTCCCGAAAGCACTGCCGAATGCGGAACCCGAACGAATTCCCGAGCGCATTAAGGTGGCAAGCTGACGCAACGCATGTCTGAACCACGAGCGCGAATCCTGGTCATCGACGACGAATCTGAAATTCGCGAAAGCCTGGAACTACTCCTCACCTCCGAAGGCTACGATGTCGACTTGGCCCCCAACGCCACCGAGGGCGAACGCCGCCTGAACAGCCGCCGCTACGATCTGGTGCTGCTGGACCTGATGATGCCCGATAAAAGCGGCATGGAAGTTCTGCGCGATTTCCGGCTCGTCGATAGCGAAACGCCGGTCTTCATGATCACCGCCTATGGCAGCGTGGAAGGCGCCGTACAAGCCGTCAAGCTGGGCGCGAACGATTTCTTCCCCAAGCCCTGGGACAACGAAAAGCTGCTGATTGAAATTGACCGGATGATCGCCGGCGCGCGCCTCTCCACTGAAAACGCGCAGCTCAAAAAAGCACTCAAGCAGCGCTACAGTTTCCCCAACATCATCGGCAAGAGCGACCGTATGCTGCGCCTGCTAGAGCTTGTCGAACAGGTGGCCTCTTCGCGTTCCACCATTCTGGTCACCGGGGAAACCGGCACCGGCAAAGAACTCATCGCCAAGGCGATCCACACCAGTTCCCCTCGCGCGGAGTTTCCCTTCGTCGCCGTAAACAGCGGCTCACTGCCCAGCGATCTTCTGGAATCCACCCTCTTCGGCCACGTCCGCGGAGCCTTCACCAGCGCCACACACACCAAGAAAGGCTCGTTCGAAGTCGCGAACCGCGGCACCATTTTCTTCGACGAAATCGGCACCGTCAGCGCCGAAACGCAGGCCAAGCTGCTGCGTGTGATTCAAGAGCGCGAGTTCACCCCGCTCGGCTCAACCGAAACCGTCAAGGTGGATGTCCGGATTCTCGCCGCCACCAACGCCGACCTCCGCAAAATGGTGGACGAAGGCCGTTTCCGCGAGGATCTCTATTACCGGTTGAACGTGATCAACATCAATCTTCCGCCCCTTCGTGAACGGAAAGAAGACATCCCCGCACTGGTGGAATTCTTCTTCGCCAAATTCTGCCGCGAAAACGAAAAGTTCCTCGATGTTTCCGGCAAGTCCACTTTGCGGTTCCAGCCCGAAGCTTTACAAATCCTGATGGAACACAACTGGCCCGGCAACGTGCGTGAGCTCGAAAATGTGATCGAACGCGCCGTCGTCCTCGCCGCCGACACCCTGGTGCCGGTCGATGTTTTTCCCGAACACCTGCTCCAGGCCAACGGCATCCGCATCCGCAGAACCGAAGGCGAATCGCTCCCCGCCGACGCGTCCCTCTTCGAAATCGTCGCCGATTACGAACGCCGCATCATTCTCGACCGCCTGGAACAATCGCATTGGAGCCAGACCGACGCCGCCGCCAGCCTGCGTGTGCCGCTCTCCACCCTGAATCAGAAAATCAAGCGGCTCGAAATCGAAATCAAACGCAAGGGCGCTTAGACGAACACGTCGGCATTCAAGAGCGTGCCGATCGCCTTCCCCAGCAGCGTGTTCAGCGTTTCGCCCGTCTCCGCGTAAACGAAGGCGTGCATTTCGTCGTCCCAACTCAGCTTGAAGCTGCGCGACAGCGCCGAAACCCAGATTTGTTTCACCGGCGCATTCGGGCTCACCACAAACTTGGCCGACGGCGTTTCGAACTCCACCGTCAACGCGCCGTTTTGAAAATCCACATCGAATCCATGATCGTCGGACGCGGGAATCAACGCCGTGTTCAAGTCTTCCAGCGCCGCATCCGCCCTGTTACGAAACTGCTGATCGTCCATCATTATTTTTGCCTTAACACCGAGATAATATCGTCCGCCGTAACCACACCGGCCAGCCTGCCTTCCGCATCCACAATGGGCAGCGTAATCAGGTTGTATTTGTCGAACAGCTCCGTCAACTCATCCTGTTTCACGTCCAGAGCCGCGCGGCGAAGCTTCTCCGGAGCAAGCTTCCGAAGCGGCGTATCGCCGGCCGCGAGGAAAATTCGCGCCAGTGGCACCGCAGCTTTCAGCACTCCTTCCGCGTCCACCAAGAACAGAATGTTCACGCTCTCCAGCAACTCTTCCTGACCGCGCAGATACTCAATCGCCTCGCGCACTGTCGCGGCTTCAGGCAGCGCCACATACTCCGTGTTCATCATGCCGCCCGCCGAATCTTCCTCGAACTCCAGCAGTTCGCGCACTTCTTCACCCGGCGCTTGCTCCATCTCGTCCAGAATCTCTTCGCTGGTCTTTTGCTCCAGTTCCGCCAGCGCATCCGCGGCCTCATCGGGCGACATCTCCTCCACAATATCCGCCGCCACCTCCGGCTCCAGCGATTCCAGAATGCTCGCCTGCGTTCCCGGGTCCAATTCCGAAAGCGCGTCCGCCGCCACCTCGCTATCGATCGTTTCGAAGATGGCCTCGCGCTCATCGTGGCCAAGCTCCTCCATAATCTCCGCCAAGTCCGCTGGATGCATGCCCTCCAGCTTGTCGTTCGAAATATTCAATCGCAGGCGCCGCTGCGGATCGGCCTCGATGATGTTGCAGAAATCCCACGAGATGGAATTCGGGCTGATGGGCCGCTGCATCCTGCGAATCGCCACGCGCGGCACCAGGCCCTGCAGCACGCGCCGCACAATGCTGCGGATCCCCACATCCACTTCCAGCACGGTCAGAATCTGCTGCCCCGCCTCGCCGCGAAACTCAAACGTCACATCGTTTACACGGACCACCTTGCGGCCATTCACATCGATAATCTGCTGGTCCAGCAAATCGCGCCCAATCCGCAGCATGTACTCATCGGAGTGATACGGCACCATCACTTCGTCGTTCAGCCGGATGCCGTCCAGCGTAATCGACGCCACCTGGCCGAAGCGCACCGAAAGCCACGTCTTCCCGCCCGCGCCCACCAAATACCGGTCCACCCGCGCCGCATCGATCAGCGGCACAATCGCCGCGTCTTTCACACGCCCAATCAGCCGCCCCTTCAGGTCATAGACCGGAAGCGCGAGCAGTTCCGTAAAATAGAGCAGCGTTTCAGGCAATCGGGTTTCATCGGGCGCTAACAGCGCACTTACTGTTTTTTCTCTTTTTGCTTGTCGGCCAGTTCCTTGGCACGCGTCTGCATCGCGGGCATCAGATCCGCCATCCGCGTATGAGAAAGCGCAATGACTTTCGCCATTAAGGCCGGCGTCTTTTCGTTTACTGCCTTTCCCGCAGGCGATTCGTAGAACAGCAACATGCCTGAGATTTCATCCTCTGTGAAAGTCTCATCGTAGGCCTTTAAATACAGCGGCTTCATCGCCTCCCAACTCATCCGCCCAAACAAAAACTTCGTCATTTCGGCCGCCATCTCCGAAACGTCCGCTTGCGCCTCCACCGGTACTCCCATTGCGGAGAGTTGTGCGGGCATGGAAGCAGATACCTGCTCCAACATCTTTTTCTGCATCTGTTCCAGATTCGTGAGCCGGAAAATTTCCTCGATCTTTGCAATCTTGGTCGATTGACCGTGAGCCGCGCACGCAAACACAATCGCCAGCGAGAGTTGTGGGATCCACATGACTCAGATTCTAACGCGGCGTAATCAAACCGCCTAACTTGTTCTGCTCCCCGGAAGCACTGCGCGGAAAGCGCGTGGCGTAAGCTTCCAGATACTTCAATCCCGCCCCGGTATTGTAAATGACGATATGCTCCTCCGGCTTCAGAAAACCGGACGCCAGCAGCTTTTCAAGCGCCGCCATGCAAGCCGCACCCTCCGGCGCTATAAACATGCCTTCCTCCGTGGCGAGCTGAATCCCCCCATCGATCAGTTCCTCATCGGACACCGCGATTGCCGTGCCCCCGCTCTTCCGCACCGCGTCCAGAATCAGGAAATCGCCCAGCGGCTTCGGCACACGCAACCCGCTCGCCACCGTGTGCGCCTGCTCCCAAAACTTGCTGCGAACCGCGCCTTCTTCAAACGCGCGCACCACCGGCTGGCAACCCTCCACCTGCACCGCAATCATCTTCGGCCGCTCCGTGCCGATCCAGCCCATCTCCTCCATCTCCGCAAACGCCTTCCACATTCCGATCAACCCCACGCCGCCGCCCGTGGGATAAAAAATCGCGTCCGGCAGTTTCCAGTTCAACTGCTCGGCCAGTTCGTACCCCATCGTCTTCTTGCCCTCAATGCGATACGGCTCCTTCAGGGTGCTGACATCGAACCAGCCCTCCGCCTCCTTGCGGTCGCCCACAATCTTCGCGCAGTCGCTGATCAGCCCGTCCACCAGGGTCACGTGAGCGCCATAGGCTTTGCATTCGAGAAAGTTCGCCTGCGGCACATCGCGCGGCATGAAAATGTGCGCCTCAATTCCGGCTGCCGCTGCATAGGCCGCCAGCGCACTGGCCGCGTTCCCCGCCGAAGGAATCGCAATCTTGCGAATCCCGAATTCCGCGCACATGGAAACCGCGCACGAAAGCCCGCGCGCTTTGAAACTCGCGGTTGGGTTCAAGCCTTCATCTTTGAGCTGCAAATTCCGCGCCCTCAGCCTCGCTCCCGCGCGACGAATCGGCAGCAAAGGAGTCATGCCCTCGCCAAGTGAGATAATAGAGTTGTGACGGGTAACAGGCAGCACCGGAGCATAGCGCCACATGGACCCCGGTCCCGCAGTCAAAGCCTCGCGCTTCCAACGGGCGGCGGTTTTGGCCAGGTCATAGCGCACCAGCAGCGGCCCGCCGCACTCGCACAGGTTGTGGGGCTTCCCGGCTTCGTACTTGCGGTTGCACAAAGCGCATTCCAGAAACGTCACATGGTTGTTGGTGTCCGTCGGGGTCTCGGAGAGAGTCATGAAGAAGTCTCATAATATCGCTCAAAAGTGGCACCGGCCCGCGCTGGCGCTGTTTCTGCTCACCGGCAGCGCTTACGGCGGTGAATTCGCGGTGCTCAGCAACGGTTTCCGCCTCCACGCCGACCACCACGACACCTCTGCCGACCGCATTCGCCTCTACGAAAATGGCGGTGTTTCCGAAATGGCTGCCGCCGATGTAGTCGCCTTCGAGACCGAAGAGTGGACCGCCCCCAAGCCCGAACCCGCGCAAGCCGCGCCGCCCGTTTTAGTGGCCAAGATCGATCCACCAAAGGGCGATATGTACGCCGAGACCGCCAAACGCCACGGTCTTCCCGAAGCGCTGGTCCGCAGCATAGTCAAAGCGGAATCGAACGGCAACGCGCGCGCCGTGTCCCCTAAAGGCGCGATCGGCCTGATGCAGTTAATGCCCGCGACCGCTAAGCAACTCGGTGCCGACCCCGCCATCCCGGAACAGAATGTCGACGCCGGGACCCGCTATCTGAAAAGTCTGCTCGCGCGCTACGAAGACAAAGACGATCAGGTTGCGCGCGCAGTAGCAGCTTACAACGCAGGCCCCGGCGCGGTAGATAAATACAAGGGCGTCCCCCCATACCGCGAAACCCAGACCTACGTCCGCCGCGTGCTCAACAATTACGTCAAGACTTCCAAATAGTACAATCGGGAGCGGGGGCTCCTTCAGTATGATC
>JBBROT010000077.1:0-11587 GCA_038229155.1 Bryobacterales bacterium
CTGACAGTGGCGCCCAGGGTGCGATCGAAGAATACGCCGAAGTTGCCGCGGATTGCAGTTTTGCCGTCGCCAAAAACGTCGTAAGCAAAACCGAAGCGGGGCGCGAAGTTATTCAGATCGGTGTCATAGAAAGACGCGGTCGGCGCGATGGTGGTGGCTGCGCTCGCCACCAGGTTTGCAACAGAGGCGGCGCTGGTCAAGCCGCCCTGCAGCCCGTCACGCTCGCTAGGTGTCTGAAAAATGTCCCAACGCAGGCCGTAGTTCAACGTAAGGCGGCGCGTGATTTTCCAGTCATCCTGGACGAAGAAGCCGTACTCTTTCAGAGAGAAATTGCGGACTCGCGGGGTGCCCGCGGCCTGGAACGTTTTCAAGTTGCTGTAGTACGTCTGAGTCACCTGATCGACACGGCCGAGCAGTTCATTATAGAGATTCTCGAAGTTCGTGCGGTTAGTGGAGCTTAGACCTTGCGGTCCAAGGGTGGAAGGAGGAATGTGTCCGTTCGCGCGGGCAAAGGTGACGTTCGAGTATATGCCAGCGTCGTTTGTGCCGAACTGGTTGGTGATGCGGAAGCTGAAACCAGCTTTCACAGTATGTTTGCCCAAGACTTTTGTCAGCGAGTCAGAGAAGTCATTTACGGGCGAATTGCGGGCCTGGAAAAAAGCCGCCGAGATCGGATCGAAGAAATCGTTTGAGAGCAGAGTGGGGCCTTTCAGACGTGCGTCGCGGAAGAAGTTCACGCTTGAGCTTTGGTGCCCTGCGCGGAATTCATTGACCGTGGTGGGCGTGATGTTCCAATCGTAGCCGGCGGAGAAGCCCCAACGGTGGCCGCCCTGTGAGCCTTGAACACGCCCGGGGAAGGTTGCGTCCTGATTATTCAGATTGTCGATTGAGTTACTGCGCTGCCAACTCCAGCGAAGGAAGAGATGGTGATTCGAACCTATGTTCTGATCGCCCTTGATGGTGAACTGGTCTTCCAGGCTGGGGACCGAATTGTTGAAACGGTAGCCGGCGAGTTCGAGGCCATCGCCGAGATCGTTATTGTTGGGGTCGGGCAAGAGGGCGAGGGTTTTGGCGACGGCGGGATCGATGCCGATCTTGCGCGGATCGTTGGCAACGATGTTGTACTGCTGGATAACGCCATTCGCGTCTTTGTAATCGAAGAGGCCCTTCTTGGCGTCGCTGGTGAGGACGGTCCGATTGCGCACCACTTCCTGGCGGGTACGGCGGCCCTGGAAGTTGCCGAAGATGAACGTTTTGTTTTTCCCGTTGTAGATTTTGGGGAAGACGACGGGGCCGCCGAGCGAGAAGCCGTAGATGTTCTGGATGAACTTGGGGCGTGCGATGCCGGAAGAGTTATTGAAGAAATCGTTCGCGTTGAGGTCTGTGTTGCGGAGGTAATCGAAGAGGCCGCCGTGCACTTCGTTGGTACCGGCGCGCGTGATGAGTTGGACTTGCCCGCCGGCGCTGCGGCCGTACTCGGCTTTGCCGCCTTCGGTGATCATGCGGAATTCACCGATGGAATCGGTATTCATGGCGGTGAGGGAGAGACCGAGGCGGGGCGCGGTGGAATCGTTGGCGTCGATGCCGTCGAGAGTAGTGTTGTTGCTGCCCTGGCGCTGGCCGTTCACGTGAGCGAAGCTGGAACCCTCGACCGGATTGTACGCGACGCCGGGTTGGAAGGCGGTGAGGGTGATGGGGGTGCGGCCAAGCTGCGGGAGGGTATCGATATCGCGCATGGTGATGGAGGTGCCGCGCTGCGAATCGGTGGTCTGGACGACTTCGTCGCGGGCGGTGATGCTGATGGTTTCGGTGGACATGCCGACTTGGAGCTTGACGATCTGGTTGACGATGGCGGCGGCGTTCAGTTCGAGGCTGCTGATGATTTCGGTGCGGAAGCCGGTGGCTTGGACGGTGAGGGTATAGGTGCCGGGTTGGAGGGCGGGAAAGGTGAAGAGGCCTTGCGCGCTGGAGTTTTGTTCGCTGCGCTGCTGGGTTTTGATATCGATGACGGAGACGTTGGCGGCGGGAACGACGGCGCCGCTCGCGTCCTGAACGGAACCTTCAAGGCGCGCTGTAACGGTTTGAGCGTAGCTGGGAATCAGCGAGCCCGCAAGAAAAAGCAGGTATGCAACAGAACGTGTTCGAGACATTTTCCCTCCTGGTCAAGTGCCGGACTAACGCGAAAGCAACGGTTAACGAACGATGACACACGGGGTGCAAAAGCGCAAGCCGAAAATGGCGCATGGTATCATACCTTAAGACCTGTCGCGACCCGCGAATTACCATAGCATTTTGCGGCCGATGAAAAGAGTTCTATCAGTGTTCAATAAGGAGTCACTTTTTTAAATGGCATCGAACAATTACAACCAGGGCGCGCAGGTGGAACATCAGAAGTTCGGCTTCGGCACCGTGGTTTCGCATACGGACGAGCGGATTGTGATCAAGTTTGACGATCATGGCGAGAAGAAATTTATTTCGCAGATGGTGATGGCATCGCTGAAGAAGAGCGACCGGACGCCGCCTGTCGAGAAGCGTTCGCCGCGGGCGCGCAAACCAAAGGCAGTGGCCGCGGGGACCGCGGAACCGGTAGCGGCGGCCTGAGGAATATTTTCAGGGTGACGAATTGGTACTGTAGCTGTACCAGGACAATTAAGACTTGAACGCAAGACAAAAGCGGTTATTCGAAGATTCGTTGAAGAAGAATCCGGGCCTGAAAATGCCGTCACCCACGGCCCGGCAAGGCGAATTGACAGAAGAGGACATGGCTCTTCTGAAGCAGGGTGTTGGCGATAAGACGTCGCGGGTATCTTCGCCAGGGGCTGGGGCTCCGGCAGGAGAAGGCGGAGAGATATCCGCTGAACAGATGGGTTCGATCGTCACTTATTTCGAGGAGAAAGGCTTTGGGTTTCTGCGGCCGGAATCCGGGGGCCGGGATGTATTTTTCCACATTTCGCGGTTGAGTGAAGGGCAGGCGAGCGATTTGACGCCGGGCGCGAAAGTGATTTACGAACTCGGTATGGACAGGACGGGGAAGATGGCGGCGAGCGCGGTGCGAATCGCTCCGCCGGCTGCCGCGGCGACACCTGCGCAGGCTGCCGTTGCGGGCGTTCCGGCAAGCGACGAAAAGGCATCCGAAACTTCTAGTTAAAAGAGTGAAGTGAGAAGCGCACCGCGGGGCCGTGCGAAACCCCCGTTTTGACCCTTCGTTTAGAAAGGGCGGGAGACCGCCGAACGCCTTTAGGGGCCACCCCCGGTTACCCGGCAGAGACCAGCACACCAGCGCCGCTTGAGCGGTCCCCCTCATTTTTGAGTGTTGGATCAAAAATAGAGGGTCCACACCTGCTTTGCAGAGACGCTTCTCAAGCAATAGTTTACAACTTGTTGTCTGTTTGGCAATACCCGCGAAACCTGCGGGAGAACCACCACATTCGTAGCCGGATTCTTGTATACTCTTGGGGTTTCTAAGGAGAATTCGCCGATGTCGCAACAAAGTATCGTTCAAGTGGTGGCCGGTTTACTGGCGGTGCTGCTGCTGGTGGTCGTGGTGATGCGCCGCAAGGGCAAGAAGAAAGAAGAAGACGAATTCTGAAGCGTGAGCAAACCCGGTCGCTATCTGAAGTCCATGCGACGGTAACTACTACACATCCTTCGCTTTGGCGACGCATTTTCGCGTTTGCGGGACCGGCTTACCTGGTGAGCGTGGGGTATATGGACCCCGGAAACTGGGCGACGGATCTGGCCGGCGGAGCGACATTCGGGTACCAGTTGCTGTGGGTGCTGGCGGCATCAAACCTGATGGCCGTGCTGCTGCAGACGCTTGCGGCGCGCTTGGGGATTGTTTCGGGGCGGGATTTGGCGCAGGCCTGCCGGGAAACTTATGGCAGCGCCATTAATGGTTCGTTGTGGCTGTTGTGCGAGGTGGCGATTATCGCCTGCGATCTGGCGGAGGTGCTGGGCGCGGCGATCGGGCTGAAGCTGCTATTTCATTTGCCGCTTTTGGCGGGGGTGCTGCTGACGACGCTCGATACGGTGCTGGTGTTGTGGTTCCAGCGGTTCGGGATTCGCGTGATCGAGGCGTTTGTGCTGGTGCTGATTGCGGTGATCGGCGCTTGTTTCGGGGTGGAGATTTTCTTCGCGAAGCCGCATTTTCCGGATGTGATCGCGGGGCTGATTCCGCACTTGGATGGGCAGAACTTATATCTGGCGATTGCGATTCTGGGCGCGACGGTGATGCCGCACAATTTGTATCTGCATTCGGCGCTGGTGCAGACCAGGCGGATCGGGACGACGGATGGGGAGCGGCGGACGGCGTGCCGCTATAATCTGCTGGATTCCACGGTGGCGCTGTGTGGGGCCATGTTTGTGAATATGGCAATTCTGATTATGGCGGCGGCGGTGTTTCACACGCGCGGCAAAGAGGTGCATGAGATTGAAGACGCCTATCTGCTGCTTGCGCCGCTGCTGGGGACGGCGACGGCGGGGATCGTGTTTGCGTTTGCGCTGATTTGTTCGGGCCAATCGTCCACGCTGACCGGGACCATGGCCGGGCAGATTGTGATGGAAGGCTTTCTGGATCTGCGGGTGCGGCCGTGGGCGCGAAGGATCATGACGCGTCTGCTGGCGGTGACGCCCGCGGCGCTGACCATTTTACTGGTGGGTGAAAAGGCGACAGGACAGATGCTGATTCTGAGCCAGGTGGTGCTGAGTATGCAGTTGCCGTTCGCGGTGATTCCGCTGATTCATTTCACCAGCGACGCGAGGCGCATGGGCGCGTTTGCGAACAAGCTCTGGGTGAAGATTCTGGCGTGGGGGTCGGCGGCTGCGATTGTGGGATTGAATGCTTCGCTGGCGGCGCAATTGATTGGCGATGCCGCGCGCGGTTCAGAGTGGGGCGCGTGGATCCGCATGGGTGGCGCGACGGCTGGCGCGGTGCTGGGGGTGCTGCTGGCGTGGCTGCTATTTCAGCCGTTGCTGCGGCATTGGCGGCGGAGGATTGCGGGGCGGTTGCTGGGGAGCGAAGCCGCGGGCGCGAGCTTGGTACCTCGAACGATTCCGGAGTTGGGGTATCGCAAGATTCTGGTGCCTCTGGACCATTCGGAGTTAGACCGGTTGGCGATGTCGCACGCGGTGGCGCTGGCGCGAATGCATGGCGCTGAACTCTACCTGCTGCATGTGGAAGAAGATGTGACGAGCCAGGTGTATGGCGCGCTGGCTTCGACGGCGGAAGTGGAGGCGGGGCGCGAGTATCTGGATGAGATTGCGGCGTCGCTGGGGGATTCGAAGATTGCGGTGGAGAAGGCGGTGCGCTATTCTTCAAACCCGAAGCAGGAGATTGTGAACTATGCGAAGGAGATTCGTCCGGACCTGCTGATTATGGGTGCGCATGGGCACGGGAGGTTGAAGGATTTGATCTTCGGCAACACGATCGATCCGGTGCGGCATGCGCTGCGGATACCGATTCTGGTGGTGCGGGACAAAAATTCGTTGTGACATTTGTGACAAAAACTGTGTCCCGGCAACCCACCGGTGAAATCGTTTAGACTGTAAGTTCCATGTTTTCTTCATTGCGTTGCGGAGCACGGCGTGCACTTTCAGCACGCGTGAGCCGCTCCCGCGCCGCCGTAACTCTCCTTGTGATCGCTTGTGCCCTGCCTGTTTTGCCGGGCCGCGCAGCGACGCTGGAGCGGCTTACTTTCGACGAGATGACGAACAGCGCGACGGACATTATTTACGGCCAAGTGTTGGGTGCGCGCGTGACGGTGAAGACCAATTCGGTTTACACGCACTACAGCGTGCAGGTGCAGGAACGCTGGAAGGGCGCGAAGCAGTTGGTGATGGATGTGGTGCTGCCGGGCGGGGAAGCGGGCGGCATGCGGCAGAAGTTCGCGGGCGTTCCGCAACTGGACACCGGCGGAGAGTATGTGATGTTTCTTTGGACGGGGCCTTCTGGCACAACGCAACTGCTGGGGTTGACGCAGGGGCTGTTCGCGGTGCGCGAGAACGAGATTGGCGAGATGACGGCCTCGCGTGGTATTTCGAGTGAATTGATGTTAGACCGTTTGGGGAAATCGGTGCAGGATCAGGCAGTGAAGATGCCGCTACGAGAGATGAGTTCGCGCGTAAAGACGATCTCGGCGGCGAAGGCAAAGGCGTTTCAGTAGAAAGCAGAATGATGAGGCGATTGAGCAGAGCGGGGCTTGCGGTGGCGGTGTGGTGTTCCACGCTTGCGCCGGTTTCCGCTTATTATCACTACGTCCACTATTTATCGCGGTCAGCGCCTTATGCTGTGTCGCAGGAGAAGTTCGATCTGAATACGCTGCCCGCGAAGACGGTGACGTTTTTTGTGACCGACACGGGGCCGAATACTTTTCCGCAGAACGATAGCTTCTCTTCGGTGTTGAGTCAGGTGCGGCAGGCGATTAATACCTGGAATTCAGTGGAATCGTCAGACTTGCGTGTGGCGTTTGGGGGATTGATTGCGCCGAACACGCCGCCCGCTAGTGTGGCTGGCGGACAGGTGGTGTTCGAAGAGCTTCCGCCGGGCTTGCTGGGCTATGGTGGACCGACGACGCAGACCGGGCCGGTCGCGTCGGCGGGTACAACGCTGGTGCCGATTGTGCGCGCGGTGATTCACTTGACCAACGATCTGACGAAGCGGCCGGGACCGAGCTATAGCGAGGGATTTTTTCTGACGGCAGTGCATGAGATGGGTCATGCGCTGGGGCTGCAGCATACGTTTACTTCGAGCGCGATGTCGACGGCGGCGACGCGGGCCACATCGCTGACGCACCCGATCGATGCGGACGATATCGCGGGGCTTTCGGTGCTGTATCCGGCACCGGGCTTTGGGACGCAAACGGGCGTGATTACGGGGCGTGTGCTGGCGGGTGGCAACGGCGTGCATATGGCGTCGGTTGTGGCGATAAGGACGGGCGCGGGCGCGGTGAGTGCTTTGACGAATCCGGATGGCACGTACCGGATTGAGGGCGTGCCGCCGGGACAGTATTACGTGTATGCGCATCCGTTGCCGCCGCAATCGAGCCCGGCTTGCCAGGATATTTGTCCGCCTTACGATGTGAACGGAAACGCGGTGAGCCCGGGGCGGCCTTTCAATACGATTTTCTTCGGCGGCACGACGGATTATACGAAGGCGACGGTGGTATCGGTGGTGGCGGGGTCGATGCTGGACGGCGTGAATTTCAACGTGACGCAGCGGAGCGATGTTCCGGTGTATGGCGTTTCGATTTTTTCGTTTTTCAATAATAATGTGGTAAGCCCCGGCTATTTGAATATGGCACCGGCGGGTTATGGCGGCGTACTGGCGGGGGGCGCGGGCCTGACGGTGAATGGAAATACAGCGTCGGGTTTGAAGCTGCAGGCGATGGGCGGCGCGGCCAGCGTGGCGGCGGTGCAGCCTTATACGGACCCGAATGGAACCACATATTTAAACCTGGGGATTAGCTATAACCTGGGCGCTCCAACGGGACCGCAGCATCTGCTGTTTACGCAGAACGGATTTTTGTATGTGCTGCCTTCGGGATTGAATCTGGTGCAGAGGACGCCGCCGTTTGTTTCGTCGGCGAGCGCGAATGGAGATGGGAGCGTTGCGATCACGGGCACGGGATTCGGGCCGGACAGCTCGATTTATTTCGACGGGCTGCCGACCGCGATAAGGTCATTGGACGATGCGAACGGCAAGGCTGTGGTGGTGCCGCCGCCGGGCGCGAATGGGCAGCGGGCGACGGTATCGGTGTTCAATCGCGATGGCCAGAATTCGCTCTTTTTACAGGCGGGAGCGCCGCAGGTGTTTTCGTATGGCGTGAGCGATCCGCCTACGGTGACGGTGACGCCGAATGCGATTCCGACGGGAAGCGAGGCGGCGGTCACGATCACGGGCGTGAACACACGGTTCACAGCGGGGCAGACCATTGCGGGCTTCGGGACCGCCGACGTGTTCGTGCGGAATGTATTTGTGCTGTCGCCGACGCAGTTGCTGGTCAATGTTTCGGTTCCGGCTCGTGCCTTGCAAGGTACGACGGAAGTATCGGCGATTGCCGGGTTTCAGACCGCAGTCTTACCGAATGGCTTTACGATTTTGTCGCCTTCGAAGACCATACCGGCTCCGATTCCGCAGCTCAGCAATGCGGTGCCTGGGCAGACAGGCGCTTATCCGGGCGCTCTGGTGACGCTACGCGGATCTAGTTTGATGACGGCGAATCGCGTGCCTACAGTGACGATCGGCGATCAGGTTGTGACGGTGGTTCAATCGGCACCGGACCAGTTGACGCTGCAATTGCCGGGCGCATTGCTGGCGGGTCCCGCGCTGTTGCAGGTGAACAATGGGGCCGATAGTAGCTTGCCTGTGGCTGTTTCAATCGATACGCCGCCGGCGACGATTGTGGGTGCGGTGGGTGCGGGGGGAGCTGCTTTCGATGCGGCGCGGCCGGCGCACGGAGGCGATCTGGTGCGCTTGCTGATGAGCGGATTTGCCGGTAGCGGGACGATCATTTTTCCGGATCAGGTATCGATTGTGACGGGCGGTGTAAGGCAGCCCGCGATTGAGGCGGTGCCGGTGGATGGCGGGCTTTATGAAGTGCGCTTCGTGCTTTCGAAGCTGGTGCCTTCGAATGGGCAGACCTTGACTGTGGTGTATCTGGACGGGCGGAGCAGCTTGCCCGCCGGTCTGGCTGTTGCGAACTGATATGAAGATTCTGGTGGGGTTGATTGCGGTGGCCGCCTATGCGGCGGATGGCGCGACGGTTTGGAGCAGCACGGACATCATGAAGCGTCTGGCCGCGGCGAAGGCGGATTCGCATAAGATCACGGGCACTTCGCTTGAGGCTTTGGGCGGGTATCGATTGAGCATCACCAAGCGCGAGGCGAACGGCATTCCGGAAGTGCACCAGAAGGTGGATGACGTGTTCGTGGTGGAGAGCGGCGAGGCCACGCTGATAACGGGGGGCACAATTGCCGGTGCCAAGACATCCGCGCCGAATGAGGTGCGGGGCCAATCGATTCAGGGCGGGACGAAACGCAAGCTTGGTACGGGAGATTTCGTGCGCATTCCCGCTAACGTTCCGCATCAATTTCTTGTGGATGAGGGAAAGCAGATCACGTACGCGGTAGTGAAGGTGGACGCACGATAAGGTTCAGTTCGGCATCGGTGCGGCGGATATAGTTGGCGTCGAGCGAAGCCGGGTCTTGCGGTGGTGCGTGTTCCGCAAGTGCGGCGATCGCGGCGGCTAACGGCGATGTCTGGAAGAGCAGGTCGATTCCGGGATGGAAGGTGCCCAAAGCTTGCAGGCGTTCGGGTTCAAGCAGCGTGCCATCGTCGCTATAGACAGCTGTGTAGTATTCGCCGCGTCTGGCATCGAGCACGGGTGCGCGCCGGGGACCATGGCCGGTATGTGCGAGCGCGGCGAGGTTCGAGATGCCGCAGACCGGGCGCGCCAATGCTTCTGCCAGACCTTGCGCGAGGGTGAGGCCCATGCGCACTCCGGTGAATGTTCCGGGACCTTGCGCGACTGCGAACAGTTCAATCCGATGCACCGTTGCCGAGTGGCGTCTGAGCAGGCCATCGATGGCGGCGAAGACGATTTCGCCATAGCCGGTTTGCGTTTCTAGACGGAACTCTTCGAGCAGGCGGCCGCAGTGGGTGAGGGCCAGGCTGCCGGTTGGGGTTGTGATGTCGATAGCAAGGATCACGGGATGAGTTGGTAGTTGCGATCAATGACGTAGAGCTTGCCGACGCCGTTGAGGCCTTCGACACGCAGGTGGAGCGAGGCGGGGAAGCGCTTGGCGATGGTGGCGGGGATTTGCAGT
The DNA here is from genome assembly GCA_038229155.1 of Bryobacterales bacterium. Lineage (GTDB taxonomy): Bacteria > Acidobacteriota > Terriglobia > Bryobacterales > Bryobacteraceae > JALYXI01. Next base: position 9,823 of record JBBROT010000077.1, read on the forward strand.
TGCCCTTCGCGGCCGGTGCCGACGATGCTGTAACGGTGACCTTCCGCGGTAACCTCGGCGGTCCAGACGAAGCGCATGGCCTTGGCGGCTTTGGTTTCGCGCGTGAGCTTGGCGGAGAATGTGCCGGGATTCTTGAGCGAGATGGTATCGCCCGCGGGTTGCGCGATTTCAAAGGGGACCTTCGCGGTTTCCACTTCCTGCATGAGCACTTCGCGCGATTCGAACTTGTAGCTCTTGAGCATTCCTGCCTTATGGCCTTCGCGGCTGATGTGCAGGACCCAATCGTGGGAGGACCCGGGAGGGTCACCCGTGAAGTTTTCGGATTTTAAGTTCTTTTTCTCCTCTATGATTTCGCCGGTTACGGGATTGAACCATGCGACATCGTAATTGTGCTTTTCGACGGTGACGTTTACAGTGCCGGGCTGCTCGACGTAGATGACATATTCGACGCCTTCGAGCGCAAGCGCGCGGCGGCCATCGGCGTCGAAGAATGGCTCCAGCTCCCAGTGGCGCGTCCCGGACATAAAGGTGAACCAGTGGCGCATCTGTTGGGCGGCGGTTGGGTTGGGGGCGGGCGAATCGGGATAAGCGCCGTCGAGCGAGGTGCGCCAGAGGGCATGGCGGAAGGTATCGGTATCGCTGAGGCGCGAGCCGAAATCGTTGACCAGGGGCAGGGGGTAGAGTTGGTGCTCGATAGCGGGGACGTCGCCATCTTCGGAGCGGTAGGTGAGGTAGTCGATGCCTTCGATGGGGTGCTTATATTGATCGAGCGCCTTGAGCTTTTCGGCCGCGCCGGGCGCGCGCCAGGTGATATTGAGGGCTCCATAGCGCGCGACGAGAAGCGGGAGATCGGCGCCGGGAGGAACTATTAAATCGATAGTTTTTCCGCCTTGGTGAAGGGCGAGGATCTGGGCATCGTTCGCGGGGGAGGCGATGAATGTGGCATGGGTGACGGCGTTGCCCATCCAGAGATGCGGCTGTTTCGAACCGGTATAGCGGAAGTGGTGAACGTTGGCGGCTTCGATGTAGCCGGGGGCATCGGAGGCGGTGGCGGTGAAGGTGCCCTCTTTGCCGTTCCAGGCGGGATCGGCGGAGACGAAGCGGAAATCCCAGGTTCCGGATTCGGTGGGCACGATGCGGAGGCGGCGCTTGCCGGCTTCATCGAACGATGCAATGAGGAAGGTGCGGTGGTTGGGGCCGCGGAACTCGGCGCGGAGCGTGGGGTCGGAAGAAGGGACGGCGATTTCGCAGAGCGACCAAGCGGGGGTGGGTGGGCAGACCTGTTGCGAATAGGCGCGGGCGGCAAGAAGCAGAGCCAGGGGGCAGAGATGTTTCACGCTAGTTGTATCTTTTCATAGCACGACCGATGAAATTCTAAAGCTATGGCGTGGCGCGTGCCATCTGGTTCTTTATGTCTGACTATTTGGAAAATACGAAAGTAGATCCTCTGGAGAGCAAGCTTCATGAGATCGATTCGGCTGTTGCGGATTCGACCGGCACCAGCTTATTGAATTGGCTGACGGCTGGCTCGATTGTGGCGTCCATTTATTTGTTTTCGACTGGACGAAAGCAGTTGGGGATTTTTATCGGGCTGTGGCCGCCGACGTTTCAGGCGCTGAAGAAGAAGCCGCACTAGAGGCTGTTATTGCTGTTGTTGTTGCTGCTGAGGTGGTTCCGTTTCCGGTAGGGCCGTGACGGGGCCAGCTGCTGTTTCCTGTAGGTGTTCACATCCTTCGTCATCGAGGGCGGGGCGCACGCGCACGTC
>JBBROT010000078.1:0-11566 GCA_038229155.1 Bryobacterales bacterium
GAATTGGGTTCGAATTTTCAATTCACCCGAATTTTGAAGCCGCTCGAGCCGTTCCGTAGCAACACTTTGATCCTTTCCGGCCTGGAAAATCCCGCTGCCATCAAAGCGCAGGGCGGCGGCCATGCCAAGGCTTCGGGAAGCTTCTTGTCCGGCTCCATTCCGAAGTACACCGCCGGCGCGGACGTCCACGCGGGCAAGACGTTCGATCAACTCGCCGCCAAGCATTGGTCAGGCCAGACGCGCGTTGGCTCCCTGCAACTGGGCTGCGAAGATTCGCGCATGATCGGCAATTGCGATACCGGTTCCAGTTGCGCGTACACCAACACGCTGTCCTGGCAAGATCCCGATACGCCGCTCACCGTGGATACCAACCCGCGCTCCGTGTTCGAACGTCTGTTCGGAAACGTGGACCCCAGTCTCGACCCCGCCACGCGCGCCCGCCGCGCACTTTACCGCCGCAGCATGCTCGATATCGCCCGTGAATCCACGCAGCGTCTGGAGCGCGACCTCGGTCCCGCCGATCGCCGCAAAATGGACGAATATCTCACCAGCGTCCGCGAACTGGAGCAGCGCATGGCCGCCGTCGAAGCCGATCCTCGAATTCCGGCAGTCGATAAGCCCGCCGGCATTCCCTTTCAATTCGGCGAGTACGTCAAACTCATGTACGACCTGCAGGTCCTCGCGTTCCAATCGGATCTGACGCGTGTCAGCACAATGATGGTTGGCCGCGAAGGCAGCGTTCGCACCTATCCTGAAATTGAGGTTCCCGACCCGCACCATCCCCTGACGCATCATCGCGGCCACCCGGATTTCATCGAGAAGGTAACGAAGATAAATTGTTACCACGTGGAGTTGTTCGCCTACTTCCTCCAGAAGCTGCGCGGCACGCAGGATGGCGAGGGAACCCTTCTGGATCACTCGTCCATTCTTTACGGCGGCGCGCTCAGCGATGGCAACCAGCACTCCAACAGCAACCTGCCGCTCCTGATCGCCGGCGGCGTTCCTCAAGCCGGGCGTCATATTCAGATTGAAAAAGGCACCCCTGTGACTAATCTGTTTGTCGGCATGCTGAACGATGCCGGTATCGATGTGGATAAGTTCGGAGACAGCACCGGCCGCGTGGATTTGCGCGCATAGTTAGTTTCCCAACTTACCGCCCCGGCTCCGCGTCTTAGTATTCGCGAGGATGAAACGCTATGTTCATCACTCTGTCAAGATGTCGCGATAAAACTGGGGGATGCTTCAGAACCGGCAGGCGCAGCCTCTGTTTACCGCGTCGGCAAGTGTATTCGACAAGCTCCTTTCGCTCGATCACCTGAAGGACTTATATAGGACAGCCTCCAGCACGGACGGCTTTCACCAGAACCTTCTGGACGAACTAAAAGTCAGCCCGTATCTGGATGATCGTGACTTGGCACGAATCCCGCGAAGCGGCCCCTTGGTTGTGGTGGCCAATCACCCGTTCGGCATGTTGGAAGGCTCTCTGCTAGGGACAGTTTTGCCCCGCGTACGGCAAGATTACAAGATCATGACGAATCAACTCCTGTCATGCATGCCGGAGCTTGAGAACAATTGCATCTTTGTCGATCCGTTTGAAAACAAGAACGCCGCGCGGAACAGCCGCGCGCTGAGAGAATCCATACGATGGCTCCGCGACGGTCACATGCTGGTCATGTTTCCCGCCGGTGAGGTGTCGCACTGGAGCCTGAAGAACAAGGGCGTGGAAGACCCGCAGTGGAACAGTACCGTCGCCCGTCTGATCCGCATGACGCAAGCGGCAGCGCTGCCTCTGTTTTTCAAAGGCATCAACAGCATTCCCTTTCACGTGCTGGGCTTGGTTCATCCCAAGCTCCGCACCGCGCGGCTGCCTCATGAACTATTCAACAAGCGCGGCAAGACTGTGGAGATTCGTGTCGGTTCCGTCATACCATTCTCCCGCATCGAATCGATACCGGACGATCGCGAGGCCACCGCGTATCTTCGGTGGCGGACCTATCTGCTCAGCAATCGCGGGGAATCGTGCGGTTTATTGAAGCAGCCGAAAAGCAAGAGCGAGCCCGTCGCTAATCCAACCCCGCAGCATCTGCTGGTGGAAGAGTTGCGAGCCCTTCGTCCCGAACAGAAACTGGAAGAGAGCCGTGAGTTTTCCGTTCACCTGGCCGAAGCTTCGCAGATCCCCAACCTCATGCGGGAATTGGGACGGTTGCGCGAGATCACGTTCCGTCAGGTGGGCGAGGGCACAGGCAAGGCGCGCGACCTGGATTCGTTCGACGATTATTACCAGCACCTGCTGTTATGGAGCAAGACCAATTCCGAAATTGTAGGTGCCTACCGCATCGGGAATGCGGACCGTATCTTATCCCGCTATGGAATTAAGGGTCTTTACACCAGCACTCTGTTTCACTACGATCCGGCTTTCTTCCGGCGGATTGGGCCCGCCCTGGAGCTGGGCCGTTCTTTCGTGCGCCTGGAATATCAGAAGAAATTTGCGCCCCTGATGTTACTGTGGAAGGGCTTGGCGCGGCATGTGGCGCGTCACCCCGAAGCCCCGGTCTTGTTCGGTGCGGTTAGTATTAGTAACGATTACAATCCGGCCAGCCGCCAACTGGTGGCCCGGTTTCTCGAAGAGCGGCAATCGAATGAAAAGCTCGCCCACCTGGTTCGCGCGCGGCAGCCTTTCCCCCATAAGATCGATGTGCAGGGCCGCGCCATCCGAGGTATGTTCCAAGATGTGGAATGGCTCTCTGAAGTAATTCCAGATCTTGAAACGGATAGAAAAGGGATGCCCGTCTTACTCACCCAGTACCTAAAGCTGGGCGGCAAGATACTCGCCTTCAATCTGGACCCCCGGTTCGCTAACGCCCTCGATGGATTAGTGGTGGTGGATCTGCGCGAAACCCATCTCGACACCCTGGAACGCTACATGGGCGCTGACGCCGCGGCCACCTTCTTACTTGAAGCGCGCCGGCAGCCGCTCGGCCTCTCGGCCTGATCTAACCCGCAAGCGTTACAGAGCAAACTGTTCGCGGGCGATCAGGGCCAATCGAAGCGCGGACCTGACTTGGCTGCTTTCCGCAAACTTCTTCACCGCTTCGAATCGGGACACAATTGAAGGAAGCTGCCCGCCCCAGAGTTCATTCAACGAACGCGCCTCGCTCTCCTCGTCCCGGTAAAATACGCGGCTGCTCCAATGCTTCCATCCCAGGGCATGGTTCGGATCGTCCTTCAGAATATCGATCACGTTTTCGACGACCCGCATCTTCAAAGATTCCCGGTACTGCGGCAGGAACAATATCTGGCTCTCGCGATCGTCCCTGATTTCAGACGCGAATTCCGCAAACGTGCGCGCGCGGGTCAGGTTGACGCAGGCATTCGGCTCCCGGCCATGGCGATCGCCACCGGATATAACCGGCAACTGAACGCGCTCCGCCAACTCGGTGGCTCTCATGTTTTCGTTCCTGGGCCTGAGTCCATTCAACTCCAGGGCATGTAGGAACGGCGAGAAGCGTTCCAGAAACAGGTGCAGGTGTTCCATGTGCCCGGTTTCGCCGATATGGCTCTCGTCCCACATGGGGTGGTTCAGAATCAGAATCGAATCGGGCGCGGCGCCGAAATACTCCAGCAGACCGCCCAGTTGACTTTCGTCGGGACAAGCCGTGTAAGCATGCATCGTTGCCGTCATGGCGACAGCCGCATCCCGCGGAAGGTTGTGCACGCCGATGTGGAAGAATGTCTGGCGGAACGGCACAGTCCATTCGATGGAGATGGGGCAATCGCGCGTCTCTTCCAAAATGTTCATGTTCAGGCAGGCGTCGATATTGTCGTGGTCTGAAAGTGAAACCAGCGCGCGCCGTTCCAGCGTCGTTTCAATCTGCCGCTTTTCCAGGTCCCACGCCTGCCGCGGGGAAAGCGGCGGTGTCCACCACGCATTCTTCAGGTCCAGGTCGCGTCCATTCGCCTCCCGGTAGATTGCTTTTTCCTTCCGGACCTTAGAGGAGAGCCACGGTACCTTTCCCGTAACCCGCTCGATGAAATCGAGCGATTCCCGCGAGTGTAGTGTGTGGCCATGAAGGGAAACGCCGGTGGTAAACCGGTCCCATTCTTTCCCGCGCCAGGAGAACGATATGCCGGGCTTGCTCAAGCTGCTCCACTTCATGGCCCCAAGATAGAACTCGCCGCGTTACGGGATCATCAAGAACAGAAAACAATTTCGGGAAGTTTTGATTCAGAGCTTATTTCAGCCGGTCCGCTAGCCACGGATAGAAGGCGCGCATGGCAGAGCGGTGAATCAGCACGATCTGGCTGGCGGGGTCGCCCGGTTTCGCGGACCCGAACGCCAGTAGATAACGATCCCCCGAAAGTCCGTGAACGCGAACAACCATTTCCGTGGGGCCGGTTTCGGGGTAGCGATAATAAGTGCTATGGGAAGGGGGGAGTAGCCGCTCCACCTGAATGGGCTTCTCGAAGGTTCGCGACATGCTCACCAGCGTGTCGGTCGCTTTTCTAAATACCAGGGAGTGGGAAAAGTCGTCGTGGTCCAGGTCGCCCACTCGGTATTGCCAGGCTCGAAATTCCGAATTGATGTCCGCTACCAGCAGCGGTTCACCCATCAGCCGGCGAACTTCTTTCGAGGATTCCTGTAACTGAAGGCCCGATAGTTCAGCAGGGCCCTGTCCGGGACCGGCCGGGTTCGCTTGAAAAAAAAGGGGCGCGGCCGCGAAGACCAGCGCCCCCAGGAAGTACAAGCTCACTATTTGCCGGTCGTCTTAGGAGCCGCGGGATTCAGCAATACCTGGTCCACAAACTGGTCGCCCGCCGTGGTGTCGGCAGAAATTGCGTATGCCATTTTGAAGAAGATATCGCTTTCGTCCTGGTAACCGGTGAAGAGGTACGCTCCGGGGCCTTCCGCCGTGATCGGCACACTGGAACCGGTATGGTCGCCGGTGCGGAAACCGACCGCAAGGCGCCGCAATCCGTCGCCCATATTCACAGGGTAACCGGTCTTGGCATCCAGCTTGTAAGCCGGGTTGCCTTGATAAGTCGAGTATGTGCTGGAGGCCGGATCGGTTGTGGAGTTCACCGGAGCGAACGTGCCCGGCATGCCGGCCGCGCCCGAGTTGTTCGAAGAACCGGTGCTGGTGTTGATGAAGGGCAGCCCGGCGCGCGCGTTGGAATAAGAATCTCCGTACACGTTGAACGCCTGCGCACCGGCGGAGGTGGTGTAGCTCACCTTCTCTGTTTTGGTGCGGTTGAAATACTCGGAATCGGGAGTGTTGCTCACGCCGATGATGCTCATCGATTGGTCATGATCCGCGGTCACCACAACCAGCGTGTCCTTCACCGCGCGCTTGGCGGCCCAGGCCCGCGCGACCCCTACGGACTTATCGAACTCGATGGTGTCCCAGATTACGCCGGCGGCCTGATTTGGATGCGATTGCTTGTCGATGGAAGCGCCTTCCACCATTAGAATGAAAGGAGCGCTGTTCGTGCTGACCGAAAGAGTATCGATGGCGCGCTGCGTCATCAGGTCCAGCATGGGCTGATCGTTATAACCCTGGAAGTTCGGAACGGGCTCGGAAGCCGGACGGGCCAGCCCCAGCTTGTCATACGCAACATCCATGTTGGCGTCGCCGGCCGTGGCAATGCCGTTCGAAGCCGGTGCCGCAACCGGCGAACCACGGAAGATACCGATAGTGGGTTGGCCGTAAGCAGGAGCGCTCAACTGAGACGCGGTGGTGAGGTACCGGTAGCCGCGGCTCTGAAACTCTGCGATCAGGTCGCGCTTATCGGGTCTGCCGGCTGACGTGAAGGGGTCCAGACCGCCGCCCATAATCACATCGAAGGCAGGCTGATTCTTCAGCATCGGATTTTCGAAAAACTGACGCGCGATTTCGAGCCGCGCCTGGCGATACCCGACATATGCTCCTTCGACCGCGGGCGTCGCATCGGTCACGCTGGCCGTGGTCACAATGCCGGTGCGGTAACCGTAACGGCGCCGCAGATACTGCCACAGATTTTCCACGCGGGGGTTGTCCAACATAAAGGGCAGAGTCGCCGCGTTCGTCAGGCCCGTGAAGCGCCACTTGCAATCTGTGCCGTCGCCCAGCGCATTCACCGCGTTCAGAAAGCTTTTGTTGCCGGTGGCCCACGCGGTGCCCGTGTTCGCGGAATCCGGGACCACCGAATCTGAACCGTACGTCATGGACATGCCGGAAACGGGCATCTTGTCCATCTCCAACAGGTTGTCGAAGTTGCCTTCGCGGAAGGAATTCTTCCCGTTCGCGTCCACAATGGAGCGCGACACCAGGCGCGCTGCGTCACGGTAAGCAGTGCCCATCGCGTCCCCAATGAACAGAATCACATTGCGATTTCTGCCGGCGGGAAGCGAAAACTCGCGAACCAAAATGCTGCGCGTGTCGGTGAGTGTCGCACCGTCCGCCACCACGCTGGCCGTCAGTGTGACAGTTCCAGCGGTACTGAAAGATTGAAGGTTGGCGCGAACCACGTAGCTGGAGACCGGCGTGGAAAGACAGTCCAAATCGGCCTTTACGGGCGCGGAGAAGTTAGAGGAGAGGTCGGTGGTTCCCGCGGTTACCGTCACCGAGCCGACGGAGTTCACATTGCGAACTTCGAGGACCAGATCGATGAGCTGCCCTTGAAGAAGCCGCGTTCGCTCCGGCAGCAGAATCTTTACGCTCGGGGTTGTTTGAGGGGTCGTTTGAGCGAAGACGGAAAGGGAAGAAAACGAGAGTACCAGAACTGCGCGTAGAGCTGACAAGAGGTTGTTCTCCGAAGTGATGCGTGTTGAGGTCGCGCACCACTTCGGATGTTAAGAAAATCAGTATGTCAGTTTGACGAATACCGAATGAATATTCGAATTCAACCGCCGGCGCGGCTAGTTCTTTGTAACGCCGAACCCGGTCACCATTACCTCTGTGTTGTGGGCGAAGCGCAGACCGTAAAGCCCGTCCGTGGAGGAAAGCTTGCCCGGCCCGACAACGGTGGCCTTGTCATAACCGCCCACCACGGTACCGTTCACGGAGCATTCCACACGGCCGTCCTTCACAGAGACGGCAATTTCCTGCGTGACCGGTTCATCCTTGCCCGCCGCCTTATGCACTGCCGCGTTGGCCTCACCACGCCGCCCGTTCATTTGAAACGGTTCCGGAGCGAACCCGCGCACAATGAAATTTCCGTTGCCGTAAGCAGCGCAGTACAAATAGTTCTGCTGCTCCGTCCCGAGCCCGGTGCCGCCAATCATGATTCCGTACGGATGCGGATGGCTATTCAGGTTCATGTACTTCGGTTCCAGGAAAGTGGCTTTCACCGTGTAATTGCCCGATGCCTGGTTCGCCGGGTTCCAGTAAGTGACCGCGGGGCCGGTGACCACGCGGAAGGCGGCACCCTCTTTCGCGAGCCTTGCATCTTTGATTGTCTTGCCCTGCTTTTCTTCGCCGGCATCGATCTTGCCGGTCCAGCCGGGAACCAGCACGCCGCCGTCCGCAACGCTGCGGGAAGTTTCCGTGGGTGCCTGCGCAAAGGTCAGGCACGGAGCCAACATCAAGAGAGTGAACGCGATTCGCATAGACAGATCATACATGTGCTTCGGCACCACCGGCGAGGGGACGGTTCAACTCCGTTTGCCAGCCCGCGGGGCCCTGTCCCGACTCCGGTCCCGTCACGTAGCACTCCCACAGATCCTGAGCGGTCGAGTATCCATGTTCGGCCGCCCACGAACCGAACTCGCCCCATGCCGGGCCCAAACCTTCGTAATCGCCATGGTAGATAGTTCGCAATACGGTGGCGGCGGGCAACTCCCCGGGCAACACGCGTCCCGCGGCTGCAACCGGCTCACTGACCGGTACGCCCACTTCGAAATCGAAGACGCCCGGGTCCATCCGGAAATGATGAGAGAACAGAGGCCCGGCGGGTTTAATGCCTTGTGCCGCAACGGTTGCCATCACCTCTTGGATGGCGGGCCCCATCACCTGCTGAATCTGGTCCCTCGGAATGGTGAAACGTATGGTCGCGGCCGCCTGGCGGCTGGTCTTTATTATCTCTGGCGTGTCAATCATAAAATGCTCTTCCGCCGGTAAGACGAACCGCCTCGGCGGAATTCGACAGGCGGTTTGCCGGCTGATGAGCCCTTACGCTAACGCCAGATTCAAATTCTCGATCGCTTCGTCGATCTCGGCGGTGTTCTTGTAGCCAACCGTCACCGAATTGACGCCCGCATTCCGGAACGCAAACTTCATAGCGGCCTGCCGGTCTTCGCGTTGAGTGAATTTGCCCTCGCCCACCAGCTTCATGCTGATGACGCCCATTCCTTCCTTGCGGACCTGTTTCACATGCGTCAGCACTTCGTCCACGTTGCCGAGGCCGCTGGTGTTGTAATCTTCGGCATCCATCGCGGTGCCTTTGTGATTGACCCGGATCATCGCCACATCCAGCCATTTGTTACCGGGCACCTGCCGCAACGCGGGCAGCCCATGGACGGAGGCCCCATGTTTCACCACGGCGCTGCGGTGCTGCGCTTCCATGATTCCATCCTGCCAGCGAACGCTGTCCTTCGGCCACGACGCCGCATGCTGCCAGTGCAGCAGCATGATGTCGAAATAATCCGTATTGGCCAGCTTCCGCAACTCATCGATTTTTTCGCGCGGATCGACGCCATCATGGGTGGTCACCTTCGACATTAGCCGGTAGGTGTCACGAGGAATTCCTTTCAGTGCCACGCCCAGCATCTTGTGCATCTCACCGTAGCTTTCGGCGGTCTCAAAGAAGCGGATGCCCTGGTCATAGGCGTAACGCACCAGCCTGGTGAACTGGTCTTGCCCGAGTTCACGCTGCACGCGCCCGCTAAAACTCCCGGTCCCAAACGCAAGCCGGGTCACTTTCACGCCGGAGTTGCCGAGCGTCACCCAATCCGTTGCCTTACCGCCGGCCGCAAACAAGGGCATTCCGGTGGAGACAAGCGCCCCCGCGGCAAGCCCGGTCTTTAGAAAATTACGTCGTGAGCAGTGAGCCATATAGTTCTCCGATTGGACGCATCGTATCACGAGTCCACGGGGGGCGGAATGCGAAACCCGCAAAACGGCAAGCGCGTCCATCGACAACATGCGAAGTGCGCTGCTCCTTTTTTGTGGAGTCCTCGGCTATGGCCAGGAAGCCCCGACCGTTTTCCGGAGCGATGTGGCTTTGCTCCGTGTGGACGTTCAAGCTCTTGACCGCGATAAAAAGCCCATCGCCGGTCTGCGCGAAACCGATTTTATCCTGACCGAATCCGGGAAAACCCAGCAAATCCGCAATTTCCAGAGCGAAAACATGCCGCTGGACTTGGTGCTGCTGTTCGATGTAAGCCGCAGCATGAGGCCGCACGTGGAGCGGATCGTTAGCGCCGCTCACCAAGCACTGAGAGTGTTGGGCAAAGACGACCGCGTCGCGATCATGGTGTTCAACCGGAGTTCACGGGTGCGCCTTCCTTTCCGCGCCAATCTGGATGATGTGGAGCGCGAACTGGATCAAACCGTGAAGAAGGAGCGGTTCGACGGAGGCACCGACATCACGCGAGCGCTGTTCGACGCGGCCGGCTATGTGGGTCGCGAAGCACGGTCCACGGCCCGGCGGGCCATCGTCATCCTGACGGACGATCAAACGGAACGCGCTCGCGAACGCAACGACGAAGGAGTGGGCCGGGCTCTTGCAAGAGCGGATGCAGGACTGAGTTTGCTGCTGGCTCCGAATGCGATGGATTACAGCCAGGGCGGGGGTAATGGCCCGGGCATGGGCCGCGGCGGGCGAGGCGGGCGCGGTGGCATGGGTGGCGGCGGAATCTGGGGACCCACCATCCCGCGCCAGCGCTACCCGCAGGGAAATGGCGGCGGCATGCCGGGCGGGAATGGGCCTTATGGCGGTGGGAACGCGCGGACCAAATCCGCCGGTACTCCCGAGATTGCGCGAGCCTCCGGCGGCGACAGTTTCGGTGTGGACGACGCCGGTGCGCTGGAAACCACTCTGAACCGCCTGCGCCAGCGTTACGCGCTCCACTTCAACAGCCCCGAAACCCCTCGCGCCATCAATGTGCAACTTACTGAGGCGGCGGCCCGGCGCTATCCCAACGCCGAGTTAAGATTCCGCCGCGTTTCTTCCGGGAATGAACCCACTTCGCGGGAGCCGGTTTCCGTCAGCAGGACCGCGCCCAGCCGCTCGCCGGATCCTTCCCGGGCCGATGTTTCCGATGCGGCCGATCCGCCGCGCCCGAAGCACCGGCCCGCGGTGAGTGAAGGCGGGGGCCCGGCCGGGCCTTTGATTCAGCCTGAACCGCCGCCCCAGATTTTCTAGAGATTAGGCTCACGCGCGAAAACACGGCTCCCGTTAGGGTTCACGCTACAATTGACGGAACCCATCGGAGCCTGAGCCCTAAGTGAATTCAGAACAAAAAACGATCGCAAAGAGACTGGGAATTGTCGCGGCGGTGCTAGCGATTGTGGTGGCGGTAGTGTACTTCATTTACTTGCCAAAGGAGCCGGCTGGGATTGTGAAAGTCTACCCGGCGGGGCAGAAGAAAGCGATTGCCGCGGTGTTTCGAAATGGCTACTGGTCCGCGGATTCGAATGCCACCGGTCACTGGGAAGAGGGAGTTGGGGGCGACAGCAGTTTCGCACTGGGGAATGCCGGCGATATCCCGATTACCGGAACCTGGGACCTGGCCGACGGACCTTCAGCCGGCGTGTTTCGCGATGGCGTGTTTACACTGCTCATCGAAGGGCATCCGCAGAACTATCCCTTCGGCAGCCCCGGCGATATTCCGGTGGTGGGCGATTGGAACGGCGACGGACGCACCAAGATCGGTGTCTTCCGCAAGGGATACTGGCTGCTGGATCTGAACGGAAATTTCAAGTGGGATGGCACTTCCGTGGATAAGCAGATCGTCCTGGGTGGAACCGCGGAGGAGATTCCCGTGGTGGGCGATTGGAATGGCGATGGAAAGAGCGACGCCGGCGTCTACCGGCCCGATTCCACATTCGCTCTCGACGCGAACGGGAACGGGGTGTGGGACAAAGACGACAAAGTATTCGGCTGGGGCGGCCCAGGCGGCAAGCCGGTGGTGGGCGATTGGAACGGCGATGGCAGGAGCAAGATCGGTATCTTCCAGAACGGCTTTTGGTCGCTCGATATGAACGGAAACCAGATCTGGGACGGCGCGGGTAAGGACCGTTTTATGGCCCTTGGCGGGATCGCTGGCGATGTGCCCGTGGTGGGCGATTGGAACGGCGACGGACGAACGAAAGGTGGCATTTTCCGGCAGGGTGCCTGGTATCTGGACACCGATGGCAACGGCATGCTGGATAAAACCGACAAGACCTGGTTTTTCGGCCTTGCCGGCGATGTCCCGATCGTCATAGCCCCACAAGCCACGAAAAAGTAGGAGATGACTTAGCGAGCGGAAGGGCTGAGCGTGGAAGACGTCCCGCCGGCGACCGATACCGCGATACCGCTTGCCAGACCCGCACCGGCAACAACAACTCCGGCGACAATCAGGGCCGTGTGACCCGCGACAATCCCA
>JBBROT010000079.1:0-11269 GCA_038229155.1 Bryobacterales bacterium
CGACAAATAGCAGGAAGATCATCACCACCGTGCAACACACCACCGCCGCCATCAATCCAGGATCTTTGTAGAGACCTTCCGGCCTCTGCACCGCGCTATCGGCTTTGAACGAAAGCGAAAGATATTGCGCCATCACCCGCGCGACAAGCGGAAACGACAAGATCAATTCCAGCCGGTAACGCACAATGAACGCGCCAAAGAACAACATGGCGTGCGCCGCATAGAACATGATCGAAACCAGCAAACGCTGATCGGTGTAATACCGGAAGCTCTTGCGATACGCCGCGCTGCGGGCCGCATCGCCAATGTCCCGGTACTCGGCATACCGCTTAATCGCCATGAAATAGCAGCCCACCATCCAATAGCTGATCAACAGGGATGTGGGCGGCACTGCGGAAATGCCCGTCATATACCAGCCCGCCAGCATCCGCAAAGGGTTGTTCACAGATTCCGACAGCACATCCAGATACGGCACGTCTTTGCTGCGGACCGGCGGAATGTTATAGATGCAGCCCATCACCCACAGCGTCAGCATGGTGATGGTGAACGGCAGCGAAACCTGCCAACTCAGCCACAGCCCCGCCACCATCAGCGCAATCCACTCCACGTAAGCGAGCGGAATATTCACTTGCCCCGATGGCACCGGCCGCAGATACTTCGTAGGATGCTTCAGATCGAACGGAGCATCCAGCACTTCGTTGATCACATAGTTGCTCGAAGCAATCAGGCAGATCGCCACGAACCCGATCAGTAGTGTCCAGGGATTCAGCGTGCTCCACTTGCCGTGTTCAAGCGAGAGCGCCACAATGATGCCAGGCAACACAAAAACATTCTTCACCCAATGGTCGGCGCGGGCGATTTGCAGGTGTCCCAACAGCGTGGGCCTGGCTTTCGTTTCGAGCGAAATCTCCATCGGCACCCTCATCATGTCACAAGCCCTTACAATCGAATAGACCCCTTTATGGCTATTACCACTGTTCTTACGGGAGTACTTCTGATTGCGTTGGGCCTCGGTAGCTTTGTCGGCACGGGCAGCGAACACAAGACAGCATTGATCCCCGCGCTGTTCGGCTTGCCCATTCTGATCTGCGGATTGCTGGCGCAAAACGCCGCGCGCCGCGCCATGGTGATGCACATCGCGGTACTGATCGGTACATTGGGCTTCCTCGGGAGCATCTTCAGCTTCCTGAAAGGCATGAATGGCGATGCCATGCGCACCCGGCCCATCGCTGTCGAATCTCAGGGCGTCATGGCGCTCATCACCGCCATCTTCGTCGGCCTCTGTGTGCAATCGTTCATCAAAGCCCGCAAGGCCCGCGCTTCAAACGTTTAAGTGCGGGGCGAGTTCCCCCAGCCACAACTCCAGAAGCGGCAGCTCGCAAGCCGGAACAATTTCAGCGCTCACCAGCGCCTGATAGCAACGCCGGACGTTATCCGCAACAGCCGAAACTTCACGCGCCAAACTGAGCCCGGTCAGAATCTCCACTATGCGGACGTTGTTTAAATACCCGGGCACCTCGTCGCGAAAATCCTTGATCAACGAGTGCTGGTTCCGCTCCTGAAATACCGTCGCGTCACGAAACGCCAGCCCCTTCCCCATCGCATATAAACACGCTTGTGCCACGAACGATCGCCAAATATCGGTCATCCGGAAGCTCACATACGCGGGCAGATACAGCAGCGGAAAAGCGTCCCGCCAGAAGATGGTGTTCTGCGAATTGAAGGGGCAAAACGTGCCCGCTTCCAGCACCACTGTGTTCGCCTCAAACTTCGTTTCCTTTACAATGGTCATGCGGTAAATGGCATCCACGTCGGGGTCGCCATCCGCCAGAAACTGCTGCACGGGGCAATCGAAAACGCGCGGCTCACTCAATTCCGAACGGTGCAGCAGGCTCTCCGTAATCATCTCCAGCGGAAAACCGCGCGGCCAGATTTTGTCCGGCGTGAAGTGCGTGTAGACATTCTCCCAGCCGGTCTTCCGCACAGCGCGGCCCGTCACCGCGCGGTCCACCTGCCTTAGGAACGTATCGTAGGGAATGTTGTCGTCATCGGTTTCGGCAATCGCCTCCGCACCGCGCGCCGCCGCCCAAAGGTAGCCCAAATTCTTCCGCGCATAGTGGTTGAACGGGCACTCCGCCGCGAACCGTCCCATGCCCGTCTGGTCCGCCACCGAAAGATACGTCACACCCGGATATTGCCAATCCGCCGGCGTCTTCTTATCGCCCACCACCAGGAAGGTCCACTCCGGGCAGGTCGCGGCAATCTTCCTCACCGCTTCAGTAGGCTCGTTGATTGTGGTGATCACAATCGTGTTTTGTGAGGACATCTGGGTAGTTCTCAGTGTACGAACATCTCTTTGAAAAGTAGGCGGAGAAAAATTTGAACCCGTGCTCACTCTCTTGCTTCACCAACATGCGGTTCACCCTAATTCTCTGTGCGGCCCTCTTCGAACTGCACTCCGCCAGCGCCCAGTCCACCAGTTACGAAATCCTCACCGGCGCCTACCAGGCCTTGAAAACCGGCGCTTACGAAGATGCCATCGCGGGTTTCGACAAAGCGCTGGCCTCGTCGCCGAACCGCGCCGCCATTCATAAAGACGCCGCCTATACCTGCCTGAAAATTGGCCGGAACCGCGCGGCCCGCGAACATTTTCGCGCCGCCATGATGCTTGACCCCGCTGACCTGCCCGCCGCGCTTGAGTACGCCTTCCTCTCTTTCGAAGCCACGGACGACCCCCTCACCGCCAAAGCCGAAGCCCGCCGCGTCTTCGACCGCGTTCGCCACCAGACCTCCAATCGCGAAGCCGCCGCCACCGCCGAACAGGCTTTTTGCAATATCGATACGCCCCTCGAAACCGGCATTGCCCGCTGGTCCGCCGCCCTCCAGGCCGCCGCCCCCACCTTCAGCGTCCATTACGAACTCGCCCAACTGGCTGAGCAGCGCGATGAGTGGAACCTCGCCGCCGAACACTACCTCGCCGCCTGGCAACTGGAACCCAAGCGCAAAGCCGTGCTCGTCGATATCGGCCGCATCGAGCGTCTGCGCGCACATCCCGAACAAGCTACCGCCGCGCTCCTGGCCGCTTCCCGCGGTGGCGAACCGCGCACAGCCGATAAAGCCCGCGAGCTGCTTCCCACCCGCTATCCCTATGTTTACGAGTTCCGGAATGCGCTCAAGCTCGATCCCGATAACACTGAGCTACATCGCGAATTGGCCTACCTGCTGCTCCGCATGGAGCTCAAGGCCGATGCCGAAATCGAGTTCGCCCACATCGTAGTCTCTGATCGCACCGACCTCCTCTCCGCCGCCCAGTTAGGCTTCCTCCTTCTCGCTCGCGGCGATCGCGTCCGCGCCCTGCCTCTGCTTGAACGTGTTCTCAAAGGCAGCGATGAGCCGCTCGCCAATCGCGTCCGCACCGCCCTCAATCTTCCCCATCGGCTAACCGCGTCCGAAACTCAAGTCGCCGCCGAAACCGATCCGCGCGTGATGTACGAACGCAGCTACCGCGCCGGTTACCTTAAGGACGCCCTTCGCTACCTCACCATCGCCCAGGAAGCGAACCCCACAGATTACTCGCTCATGTTGAAGCTCGGCTGGATCTACAATCTGCTCCACGATGATCGCACCGCGCTCGATTGGTTCCGCCGCGCCCGCGTCAGTAGCGATTCCGAAGTCTCGCAAGAGGCGAAGAAGGCTTTCAACAACCTGCGTCCCGAATTCGCCCGCGTCCGCACCACCGCCTGGCTCCTACCCTTCTATTCCACGCGCTGGCACGATGCGTTTTCCTACGGCCAGATCAAGACGGAATTTCGCGTCGACAAGCTCCCCATCCGCCCCTATCTCTCCGTTCGCTTCATCGGCGATACGCGTCAGAACACACCCGGTCCCAACCCGCAATCGCTCTCTGAAAGTTCTTTTCTGGCGGCCGTGGGCTTCTCCGCGCGCACGCATGGCGTCGTGGCATGGGCCGAAGCCGGTAGCGCCGTCAGTTACAAGACCCGCCACGCCCTGCCCGATTATCGCGGCGGCCTTTCCTGGTCGCGCGGCTGGGGCCGCCTCATGGGCGCGGAAGCTCCCGGCATCTTCGCGGAAACCAACGCCGACGAGGTCTTCCTCAGCCGCTTCGGTAACGATTGGCTCAGCTACTCCCAATCCCGCGCCGGCTGGACCCAGCACGGCGTGCAATTCCTCTGGAACGCCAACCTCACGGTCGATTCCAAGCGCCAGCCCTGGGCCAATTTCGTCGAAACCGGGCCCGGCGTTCGCTTTCGCATTCCCGGCGCGCCCCAGGGCCTGATGCTGTCCGTCAATGGCCTGCGCGGTGCCTATCTCCTGAACAAATACAACCCGCAGCGCCCCAACTTTTACGATCTCCGAGCCGGATTCTGGTATGCGTTTACTCATTAGCTTCTTCCTCATCGCTGGCGCCCTGCCCGCGCAGCAGTTCGGCTACGCTGTCCTGGGCCACAACCCCCGTCCCTGGAACGAGGTTCTTTCGAGCGTGGGCCTGCCCGGTGCCCCACCAGGATTGATGCTATCCGTCAATGGCCTGCGCGGCCCCTATCTCCTGAACAGCTACAACCCGCAGCGCCCTAACTTTTTCGATTTCCGAGCCGGATTCTGGTATGCGTTTACTCATTAGCTTCTTCCTCATCGTTGGCACCCTGCCCGCGCAGCAGTTCGGCTACGCTGTCCTCAGCCGCAATCCCGGCCCCTGGAACGAAATTCTGTCTAGCGTCGGCCTGCTTCCCGCCGTGCCCGACCAAGCTGCCGTGGTTGTTGCCCGGCCCGATACGCCCGCGTCACCCGAATGGTCCGCGCGCGTCGAAGCCGGCACGCTTCTGGTCCTCGAGGGCGATTCCCCACTCGCTCGCAGTTTCGGCTTCCATTCTCTCGACCGGACCGCGAAACTCGCCTCTCTCATTGATATCCACCAGCCCGATATTCCCCTCATCCTCCAGCAGCCGCTCGAGTTCACGGAAATGGCCGTGCCGGCCGCCGCGCGCGTTTTCACTCGCGAACGTTGGACGCAGGTCCCTGTCAGCGCCGGTTTCCGCCAGGGCAAAGGCGCGGTACTCTGGATCGCCGCCAGCCCCGGCCTCCATGGGTTTGAGCGCTTCCCCTTCATCCCCGTTGCCCTGCTCGACCTCGGCTTTGCGCCGCCTTTCCACGGCAATCGGCTCTGGGCCTTCTTCGATTACGCCTATCGGGCCCGCGTCGACGTGAACTGGTTCGCCAAGCGCTGGCACGCCTCCGGCATCGCCGCCCTCCAGGTGGCCGCCTGGCATTTCTACGAACCCAATCCCGAACGCGACCTTTATCTGAAAGCGCTCATCGAGGCCTGCCACCGCGAAGGCGTGCTGGTTTACGCTTGGCTCGAACTCCCCCATGTGAGTGAACAATTCTGGGCTCAGCACCCCGCCTGGCGTGAAAAAACAGCGCTCCAGCAAGACGCCCAGCTCGATTGGCGCAAGCTGATGAATCTGGCCGACCCCGATTGCGCGGCCGCCGTCAGCACCGGCGTCGGCAAACTCGCCCAGCGTTTCGATTGGGACGGCCTCAATTTCGCCGAGCTCTACTATGAATCGCTCGAAGGCGCGTCCAACCCCGCGCGCTTCACGCCGATGAACAGCACCGTGCGCCGCCAGTTTCAGGCTCAGCCGAATGGCTTCGACCCAATAGAATTGTGGAGCACCCGCAAAGACGCCGCCTCGCTCCGGCGTTTTCTGAATTTCCGAGCCGGCATGGCCCGTGACCTCCAACGGGAGTGGCTCGCCAAAGCCGAAAGCTACCGCGCCTTTAAACCTGACCTCGATATCGTGCTCACCCACGTGGATGACCGGCTCGATACCGGCATGCGCGACGCCATCGGTGCCGACACCTCGCACCTGCTTCCCTTGTTGGACCGCCACAAGTTCACGCTCCTGGTCGAAGATCCCGCGACCGTTTGGGACCAAGGCCCAGCGCGCTATCCGCTCATCGCGTCGAAGTACCCCAAGGCATCAAATCTGGCAATCGATATCAATGTTGTCGAGCGATATCAAGATGTCTACCCGACGAAACAGCAAACCGGCCTTGAACTTTTCGGCTTGGTTCACCTCGCCTCGCAAAGTTTCCCTCGCGTAGCTCTTTACATTGAAAATGCGCTCTCTCCCGCCGATCTGCCCCTGCTTTCCGCGTCCGCCAGCGAATTTCACTCAGCGGAGGCCAAAGACCAGCAGATTCGAGTCAACTCGCACTTTGGGGGCGGCGTTGCCTGGCCCGGTTCGGCTCTCGTGGACGGCGCAGAATGGCCCGTAGCTGAGAGCAATACCGTATGGGTGCCCGCCGGCCCTCATACCATCGCCCCTTCCGCTCACGCACGAACGTTCAAATTGCTCAGCGTAACAGGCGAGCTCACCAGGGCCGCGTACAAAGATGAATCCATCGAATTTAGCGTCAACAACACCTCGCGCTCCATCGCGCGCTTCGACCGTCCGCTTGCTCTGGTGAAGGTGGATGGCGCGCCATTCCCCTTAGCGAACAAGTCCCAAACACTGCTCCTGCCTAAGGGCCCACACTCGGTGATAGCATGGCCTCAAGTGGATGAATCAGGAACCGCCCACGCCCGGGATTCCCGACAAGCTGTTCTTCAGGATCGGTGAAGTAAGCAAGCTGCTGGAAGTCCCCGCTTACGTTCTCCGCTTCTGGGAGACGGAGTTTGCCGTGCTTTCCCCGAAGAAGTCGGATACCGGCCAACGCCTATTCCGCCGCAAAGACGTCGAACTGCTGTTCCGCATCAAGGAGTTGCTCTATGAAAAGCGGTTCACTATCGAGGGTGCCCGCCAAAGCCTGAGGCAGCAGCGGAAGGATGCAACTCCACCGGTGGAAATTCAGCAGAACCTCTTCCCCGTGGACCCGCTCCCGCAAATTCGCGAGGAACTGGTGTCTCTCTTGGAGCTTCTGGACCGCTAATCCTGCCGCGTGATGTAGAAATACAGCCGGTTCAGGTCATCCAGACTGTAATATTCAATCTCGATCCGCCCCTTCCCGCCCTTCGTTTCCGAAATGCGCACCTTGGTTCCTAGCGCGCGCTCCAGTTCATCCGTCGCTGACACCAGATTGGGGTCGGGCGACATCGGAGTAAGCAGAATCGTCCTTATTTGCTCCCCTGGGGCTGGTTTCTGCGATGCCGCTTCAATCGCACGAACGCTCCACCCTTCCGCCACAGCCTTCAGCGCCATCGCCCGCTGCTGCTCTTCCGATTTCAGCTTCAAAAGCGCCCGCGCATGACCCGGGGAGAGCTTCCGATCTGCAACAAGCTCCTGCAAATCCACCGGAAGTTGCAAAAGACGGATGGCGTTCGTAATTGTGACCCGGTCCTTGCCCGTCCGCTTCCCGATTTCCTCATGATTCAGCCCCAGTTCAGTCGAAAGGCGCTCAAAAGCTTGCGCCAGTTCGATCGGGTGCAAGTCCTCGCGCTGAATATTTTCAACCAGCGCCACTTCCAGCAGGCGATCATCTGGAATATCTTGCACAACGACAGGCACTCGCTCCAAACCAGCCAGTTTAGCCGCCCGTAAACGCCGTTCCCCCGCCACAAGCTGGTATGTTTCCCCTATCCGCCGCACGATAAGAGGCTGAATGATGCCGTCCTGCGTGATCGAATCCGCCAACTCCGTCAATTGCTGCTCCCGGAAGGCCCTTCTCGGCTGATTCGGGTTCACCTGTACTGCCTCAACGGGCAAACTTGTCGGTGTCGCCGGTGCTTCTTCCCGCGCCGGCACCGGAGTAGCTTCCGGTTCCCGATGCGTTCTAGCCGGCAAAAGGGACGACAATCCCTTACCGAGCGCCGGTTTTTTGCTCACGCGCAATAATCTCCTTGGACAATTGAATGTAACTTTCAGCCGCTTTTGACCTGACGTCATAGGTCAAAATCGGTTTGCCGTGGCTCGGCGCTTCCGCCAGCCTGATACTCCGGGGAATCACAGTCCTGAACACTTCCGTCCCGAAAAATTCCCGCAAATCCGCCGCCACCTGCCGCGTCAGATTCGTCCGGTCGTCAAACATCGTCAACAGAATGCCTTCCATCTCCAACTTGTGGCTAAACGACTCTTTAATCCGCTCAATCGTGTCGATCAACCCGGAAATCCCTTCCAGGGCGAAAAATTCGCACTGAATAGGGATCAGAACCGAATCCGCCGCCAGCAGCGCATTCAAAGTGAGCAGGTCAAGCGCCGGCGGGCAATCGATCAAAATGAAGTTATATTTCGCTCTCACCGCCTTCAGCTTGCCGCGGAGTACCCGTTCGCGGTCGTGAACCGGAACCAACTCCACGTTGGCCCCCACCAGATTTTTGTCGGCCGGTAGAATATCCAAGCCCTCAATATCCGTGCCCACAATGGCCGCTTCCAAGTCCGTCTGACCCACCAGCACATCGAAAAGCGTGGCCCGATTTGGTTCCTTCGCCACCCCCAGGCCGGTAGTGGCATTCCCTTGCGGGTCGGAATCGATCAGCAAAACGGAAAGCTCACTCGCCGCAAGGGATGCGGCTAAGTTGATAGCTGTGGTGGTCTTCCCCACCCCACCTTTTTGATTTGCAATGGCTATGACGCGGTTCAAAGCGGTTTCAGCATAACAGATGTTTCACGTGAAACATTCCAACGCGGTGCTGAAGTCGTCGGCCGAGTCCATCCAAGCCCTGAATATCCGCGCCGCCAACACCCGCTTCCAAGTCTATCTGGCCTCCAGCACATCGAAGAGCGTGGCTCGCTTCGCCTCCTTCGCCACTCCCAGGCCCGTAGTAGCATTCCCTGCGGGTCGGAATCGATCAGCAAAAGGAAAGCCACTCGCCGCCAGCTACGCGGCTTAGTTAATAGCTGTGCTGCTCTTCCCCGACCCACCTTTTGATTTGCAATGGCTATGACTCGGTTCAAAGCGCTTTCAGCGTAACAGATGTTTCACGTGAAACATTCCTCACGCGTGCTGAAGTCGTTGGCAGAATACATCCAGGCCCTCAATATCCGCACCGCCAACCCCTGCGGGTCGGAATCGACAAGCAAAACGGCAAGTCGCTCGCCGCCAGCGACGCGGCTAAACCAATAGCTGTGGTGCTCCTTCCCACCCCGCCCTTTTTGATTTGCCATGGTTATGACTTGCCTCAAAGCGGCTTTCAACAAACACCGAAGTTTCTCGTGCAACATTTCTCACGCGTGCTGAAGACCATGCTGCACTCGAAGATATACATCCAAAATCGAAATCGCCGCCGGTGTCACACCAGGTATCCGCGCCGCTTGTCCCAACGTCTCCGGCTGAACCAGCTTCAACTTCTCGCTCACCTCTCGCGAAAGCCCCGGAATCTCCGCGAAAACGAACCCAGCCGGGATCCGCCGCTCACTCGATTGCGCAATCTTCGCCACTTGCCTCCCCTGCTGCGCTATATACCCGGCATACTTCACCTCCGTCTCAACCGTCGTCAACACGCCAGGGAGAATCGCATCCTCCAACACACCGCCAACCCATTCTGGAATGTCAGCCAGCTTAGATTCGGGCCGCTTCAACCACGCACCCTGTTTCCCGCCATCCCGCCCGCCCTCCAAAGCCGCAAACAACGCAGCCTTTTGCACACCCTTGCGCAAGAAAGCATCCCACCGCTCGTCGTTCACCAACCCCGCCCGGCGCCCCACCGGCGTCAATCGCTCATCCGCATTATCGATCCGCAAACTCAACCGGTACTCCGCCCGGCTCGTGAACATCCGGTAAGGCTCGTCCGCGCCCTTCGTAACCAAATCGTCAATCAAAATCCCGATATACCCTTCCTGCCGCCCCAAAATCACCGGCCCCTCTCCACGCAGCGCCGCAGCTGCATTCAACCCGGCCATCAATCCCTGACAAGCCGCTTCCTCATATCCCGAAGTACCGTTAATCTGCCCCGCCAGGTACAAGCCCGGAATCTTCTTCACTTCCAACGTGCCCGCCAGCTCACGCGGATCCACCGCGTCATACTCGATCGCATACCCAGGCCGGATCATCTCCGCATTCTCCAGCCCCCCAACCGACCCGAGCATTGCCGCCTGAACATCTATAGGCATACTCGTCGACATCCCATTCACATACACCTCGTTCGTATCCACCCCTTCAGGCTCCAAAAACAACTGGTGCCGCGCCTTATCGGGAAATTTAACGAACTTATCTTCAATCGAGGGGCAATACCTGGGGCCCACACCCTCAATCTGTCCACTATATAGCGGAGACCGGCCCAAACTGGCCTGAATCACACCGCGAGTAGCATCCGACGTATAAGTCAGGAAACACCGAATCTGCTCCCTCTCAATGCGCCCTGTCAAAAACGAAAACGGGGTCGGCTCCGCATCCCCAACCTGCGGCTCGCATGCATCCCAATTGATCGTCCGGCCATCGAGCCGCGGAGGCGTCCCCGTCTTCAGCCGCGTCCACCGTAGCCCCGCATCGCGCAAAACCTGGCTAAACACCTGGGAAGCGGCTTCTCCGCTACGCCCGCAACTGTAGCGCTCCTCCCCAATATGGGCCTTTCCATTCAAAAACGTCCCCGTCGTCACCACCACCGCGCCCGCCGAAATCGTCCGCCCATCCCGCAACGCAACGCCCGTCGCGCGCCCCCGCCCCTCCCCCTGCGCCATCAAAAGCCCCGCCACCTCCCCCTGCTTCAGGTATACATTGGGCTCACGTTCCAACATCTCCTTCATCCGCAGGCGGTACTGCTTCTTATCGCATTGCGCCCGGGGAGACCACACCGCCGGCCCGCGACTCGTGTTCAACAGACGAAACTGAATCCCCGTCGCGTCCGCAATCTCCCCCATCGCCCCGCCCAGCGCGTCAATCTCCCGCACCAAGTGCCCCTTTGCAATCCCCCCAATCGCCGGATTGCACGACATCTGCGCAATCAAATCCGCATTCATCGTCACGAGCGCGGTCTTCAGGCCAAGCCGGGCCGTCGCCCG
The DNA here is from genome assembly GCA_038229155.1 of Bryobacterales bacterium. Taxonomy (GTDB): domain Bacteria; phylum Acidobacteriota; class Terriglobia; order Bryobacterales; family Bryobacteraceae; genus JALYXI01. Next base: position 10,959 of record JBBROT010000079.1, read on the forward strand.
CGCCGCCTCGCAGCCTGCATGCCCGCCGCCCACAACCACCACGTCGTATTTGTAATGCATCGCATCTTATTGTAGCTTTGACAAGATAGGTTCTAGCTTTGACAGATAGGCTTCCCGCCTCGTAACCCGATGAAAATACTTGTTGCCGGCTCCGGCGGACGCGAACATGCCCTCACCTGGCGTCTGGCCAAACGCCCCGGCACGGAACTGTTTTGCATACCCGGCAACCCCGGCATCGCAAGGCTCGCCGAATGTATCCCCTCACCCCTTCTCAGCCCTCAGCAAATCCTGGCCGCCGCGCGCCTGGTGGA
>JBBROT010000080.1:0-11182 GCA_038229155.1 Bryobacterales bacterium
ATTCAGGGGCGCGGGCCAAAGCGCTAAAATATGACAGAACTAGCCACTACCTTATAAATGGACCGACTTCTTAAAATTCTGATCGTCGATGACGAGAGTAGCCAGCGAACGGGTCTGGCCGGCATGGTGAAAGCCTGGGGCATGCAAGCCGAGACCGCAACCGATGGTGGCGACGCGCTGGATAAGTTGGAAAACTTTCCCGCCGACGTGGTGGTCACCGATCTCAACATGCCTCGCATGGATGGCTATGAGCTGATGAAAAGCATGCGCGAACAAGGCATTAACACGCCCACCATCGTTGTGACGGCGTTCGGCAATGTGGATACCGCGGTCCGTACGGTACATGAAATGGGCGCGTATTGGTTCCTTGAAAAACCGGTGCAGCCGAATGTGATGCAGACCCTGTTGCGCCGGGCGGCAACGCACAGCGGCGTCAGCAAGGAAAAGGTGACCTTGGAGCGCACCCTGCAATACAAAGGTTCGCTGGGTGAAATGGTGGGCGCTTCCCCCCGCATGCAGGAGATTTTTTCTCACCTGCAGCAAGCCGGTCCCAGCAAAGCCTGCGTTCTGATTTCAGGCGAAAGTGGCACAGGCAAGGAACTGGTGGCTCGAACGCTGCACATGCTGAGCCCTCGTAAACAAGGCCCTTTCGTGGCTATCAATTGCGCGGCTTTGCCGGAGACTCTGATTGAGAGCGAACTCTTCGGGCATGAAAAAGGCAGCTTCACGGGTGCTTCGGAGCGCCGCGCGGGCTGTTTCGAAATCGCCCAGCATGGCACTTTGCTGCTGGATGAGATCGGCGAAATGCCCATGCTCACGCAAGCCAAACTTCTGCGTGTGCTGGAAGATTCGAAAGTGCGCCGCTTGGGCGGCAAGGCTGAATTTGAGGTGGATGTCCGCGTGATCGCAGCCACCAACAAGGTGCCGGATGACGCTGTGAAAGGCGGCAACCTGCGCGAAGATCTGTTCTATCGCTTGAACGTGTTTCACATTCACTTGCCGCCGTTGCGCGATCGCAAAGAAGATATTCGCGCCATTGCGGAATCGCTTTTGGTGGATATGAATAAGAAGCACGGCGTACAAGCCACGGATTTTTCGCCGGAGGTGCTGCATGCCTTCGAGACCTTCAACTGGCCGGGCAATATCCGTGAATTGCGCAACGTGGTGGAACGCGCGGTGATTCTCACCAAGCAAGGCACCGTCCAGATGAGCGCGCTGCCTGTGAACCTGCAAATGAAACCATTGGCCGCGGCGGCTGTCGCGGGTGCCGATGCAATCTCCGCGCCGGAAGCCGATACCGCCCTGCAACTGCCCATGGGCACCACGCTTCAAAAGGCGGAGCGCGAACTGGTGTTGCGCACGCTGGAGCACACGCAGCAGAACAAAGCGCGCGCCGCCGAAATGCTGGGCCTTACTTTAAAAGCTCTGCAGGCCAAGCTGAAAGAGTACGAAACATAAACCTCTGCTTGTTAGACTGTAAGCTTCCTCATCATGCTCTGGAGTAAGCTTTTCATCCCCACACTGCGCGATGCGCCCACTGACGCGGAAGTGGTCAGCCATAAGTTGTTACTGCGCGCGGGCTACATCCGCCAGTTGGCCGCCGGCGTCTACAACCACCTTTTTCTTTCGCAGCGCACGCTGCTGAAAATCACCAGAATCGTCCGCGAAGAAATGGACGCGATCGGTGGGCAGGAGATGCTGTTGCCCGCGCTGAATCCGGCTGAACTGTGGCAGGAATCGGGCCGCTGGAGCGTTATGGGTCATGACATGTTCCGGCTGAAAGACCGGTTCGATCGTGACCTGTGTCTCGCCATGACGCACGAAGAGGTGATGACTTCCATCGCGCGCGGAGAGTTGCGCAGCTATAAGCAATTGCCGCAAATCTGGTATCAGATCCAGACCAAGTTCCGCGATGAAACGCGTCCCAAGAGCGGCCTGATGCGCGTGCGCCAATTCATCATGAAGGATTCGTATTCCTTCGATCTCGCGCCCGAAGGTCTTGACATTTCGTACCGCAAACATTACGAAGCGTACTGCAAAATCTTCAGCCGCTGCGGCTTGTCATACCTGGCCGTGGAAGCGCACTCGGGCGCGATGGGCGGCAACGAATCCACTGAGTTCATGGTGGCATCGGGCGCCGGAGAAGACTTTGTCGTGGTGTGCCCCGAGTGCGGGTATGCGGCGAATCTCGAAAAGGCCACGTCGAAACATCAGCCCCATGCCGCGCCTGATCCCGAAGGCGATCTGACTCCTGAAGAGTTCTCGACGCCAGGGCGCAAGACCATCACGGAAGTGGCCGAATTTACCAAGCTGCCAGCCACTTCGCAGATGAAGAGCCTGGTGATGGTGGCCGATGATAAGCCCGTGCTGGTGCTGTTGCGCGGCGATCATCAGGCCAGCGAAACCAAGCTGTCCTCATTCTTGCAAGCTCGCGAGGTGCGCCAAGCGCATCCTCATGAGATTCGCGAATGGTTCGGCGCGGACCCCGGCTCTCTGGGCCCCATCGGAATTACCAACATGCGGATCGTGGCCGATACAGCCCTCGAAGGCCGCAAGAACATGATCGCCGGCGCGAACAAAGACGACCATCACTTGAGGCACGTCACACCGGGCCGCGATTTCGAAGCGAGCTTCTCAGACCTGCGCCAAGTGGAGGCTGGCGACCTTTGCCCCTCTTGCGGCCGCGGCGCGCTCGAACTGAAGAAGACCATCGAGATCGGCCACATTTTCAAACTCGGCTACAAGTATTCCGAATCCATGGGCCTGCGCGTTCTGAATCAGGAAGGCGCGGAGATTGCACCGATCATGGGCTCTTACGGCATCGGCGTAGAACGTATCCTGAGCGCCGCTATCGAAGAGCATCACGATGCCGACGGCATGATTCTGCCCGTGGCCATCGCGCCGTTCACCGTGGTGGTGACTCCGGTCAACATCGCGGATGCGGCTCAGAAAGACGCCGCCGAGGGCATCTATCAATCGCTGCTCGCGCTTGGGATCGATGCGCTATTCGACGATCGTGAAGAGCGCGCCGGCGTGAAGTTCAAGGATGCGGAACTGATCGGCATTCCGTACCGCATCACCGTGGGCAAGAAGCTGGCGCAGGGCTTGGTGGAGTTTGTGCAGCGGCGCGGCAAGACATCGACCGATGTGCCGGTGAGTGAGGCCGCGATGGCGGTGCAAGCGGCGGCAGCTTCGTGATGTGGGACGCCGTCCGGCGCGAATTTCCCGCGCTTGAAAAAGGCACCTATCTCAACACCGCGACATACGGGCAAGTTGCGAACCGCTCTCTGGCGGCGATGAACCGGCACTTCGTGCAACGCAACGAATTGGCCGCGCTCGATTTCACAGTTTGGTTCGACGAACTCGATGCGATTCGTGCTTCTATCGGAACGTTGATCGGCTGCGCGGGTGACGATATCGCCTTTGTCCCGAACGCTTCTTCGGCGCTTTCACTGATGATTTCGGGCATAGATTGGAAAGCGGGCGACCAGATTCTGTCATTCGAAGGCGAGTTCCCGAACCAGCTTTACTATCCGTCTCACTTGGCCGCGAAAGGCGTGAAGCTTGTGGTGGCTCCTTGCGGCGAACTGCTGGATCATGTGACAGAGCGCACGCGGCTTGTCGCCATCAGCACCGTGAGCTATTCGAACGGCTACGTCGCGCCGGTTCAACAGATAGGCGAAGTGGTTCGCGCGCGCGGCATCCTGTTTTATCTGGATGGCACGCAAAGCGTGGGCGCGCTTCAAACGGACCTTGCCTCCGCGCGGCCCGACATGTTCGCCGTGCACGCATACAAGTGGATGTTGGCACCTCATGGCGCGGCGTTCGTGTATGTTGCGCCGTCGCTTCGTCAGACGCTTGAACCCGCGGTGATCGGCTGGCGCAGCGATCGCGGCTGGCGCGGCTTTTCGGATCTGAATCACGGAGCGCCCCGCTTCGCCGAGACCGCCGAAAAGTACGAAGGAGGCATGCCTGCTTTCGCGCCGCTTTACGCGCTGGGCGATGCTGTCCGCATGATGTTGCAGTTGGGTCCGGCTAATGTTCAAGCGCGCGTGCTGATGCTGGCAGAGCTTGTAAAACAGGCCGCGGAAGCGCATGGCGGCGAGGTGCTGCATCAGGGTGCCTCTGTTGTGGGGGCATGTTTTCCCGGCCGCGACGCATCGGTGCTGGCTGCGGATTTGAAACGCGAAGGCGTCATTGTTGCCGCGCGTCACGGCAACCTGCGCGTGTCGCCGCACTTCTACAACAACGAAGAAGACATCGCGCGTTTTCGCGAGACACTGCACCGGTTGCTGTAAGCGCCATGTTCGTCGCTGCGGCGCTCTTCACACTTGCCAGTGCGTACGCGGCTGGCTTGCTGCTGTTCCCCGCGCTGTTATTGCCGCGCGTCATTCGCCTGGGGCTGGGTGCGGTGGTGCTGAGTCTTGTCGTCTTCCTTGAGTTACTGGCCGGGTGTGGCACACTGCCGGTGTTTCTCACCACCGGCTTGCTTTGCCTCGCGGCCGGCGCATGGCGATACCGCGCGGTCCACTACCCTGTCTCGCCGGCAAGCCTTCGCACCGCGCTCTGGATTCCGTTCGCGGTCTATACGGCAATCTATACCATCTACGCCATGGCACCGGAGACGCAGCCCGATGCCATCACGTACCACCTGGGCCTCACGGCGGAGTACGCGCGCGTGCATGGCTTCCCCGCAAGAATCGGCTTCTATGAAATGCTCCCGCAGGGCCTGGAGATGCTGTTCACCATGGCCTATGCGCTGGGCGGCGGTTCAGCGGCCAAGCTCACGCACTTCGCCTTCCTGTTGGCCACCGCACCTCTGATGATGGCCATTGGCCGCGAACTCAAGCTCGGTGTCACGGCACCGTACATCGCCGCGCTGTTGTACTTTGCGATGCCTGTGGCGGCCATCGCAGGCACCTCCACTTACAATGACGCGGCGCTGGTCTTCTTCACACTCGCGACATTCTACTGCCTGCTGCTGTGGCATCGCGCTCGTCAACCATACAGCCTGATTGTGACCGGATTGCTGGCAGGCTTCTGTTACGGCATCAAGGTCACGGGCTTTCCGGTGGTGGCAGCGGCTGTCGTTGCGGTGCTGGTGCTGGGACGAAGCTGGTTGCCGGTCGCGCTCATCACGGCCGCCGCACTGGTCCCCATGGCACCGTGGATTCTGCGCGCCTTCCTTCTCACCGGGAACCCCGCCGCGCCGCTGTTGAATTCGTGGTTCCCGAACGCCTTTTTCAATGCGGCATCGGAAGCGTTCCTGGCCGCCACACTGCGTTCGCACTCGGGCATCGGTTGGCGCGGCGCAACGTGGCAATACGCGATGGGCGGAGGCATGGAGGGCATGGTGGGGCCGCTGCTATTCGCGCTCCCGCTCACACTGGCCGCGCTTCGCAAGCACGCGGGACGTTTACTGATGCTGGCCGCGCTGGTGGCGCTTTCGCCATGGTTCCTGAACGCGGGCACGCGTTTCTTCATGCCTGCCATTCCATTCCTTACACTCGCGCTTTGCCTGGTGATTCCGGTTCGCATGCTGGCGGTGATGGTGGCTCTTCAACTGGTGCTTTGCTGGCCGCAAGTGCTGGAACGCTTTGAAGTTCAGTATGCCTGGGCCCTTCACGATATCCCGTGGCGCGCCGCTCTCCGCTTGGAGCCTGAAGCCGTCTATCTGGATCGCGAGATCGGTGAGTACGCCGTTGCCCGGATGATCGAAACCAAGACGGGCCCGCAAGATCGAACGTTGTGCCTGACGGAGATCGCCAAGGCTTACACAACCAGAGACGTTCACGTGTATTGGTACTCCACCCCCGATCAGCAATTGATGGAGGCTTTGGAAACAGCGCTAACCCATCCCGCGCGGGTCTCCGCGTCAGCAGTGCTACCGGGCATATCCGTAACAGGTCTTCGCGTGGTGGCTGGAGCCGCTTCTCCGGAAGAGTTCCGGATCTACGAACTCCAGCCTTTCGCAAGAGGCGTGCAGCAACCCGCACGACGTATGCAGGCGTCGCCGAACGAATCTGAAGCAATGGGTGCCATGGACAACAACAGCGCCACATCGTGGCGAGCCCGCGCCGTCACGGAGCGCGGCATGTTCCTGACGGCACTTTTCGGCCAGCCAACCGCGCTCGATCGTGTGGACATTACCTTGCCGGAAGCGCTCGCCGCGTTGCCCCTGATCGTGCAGACCCAACGCAATCCGGGCGGCACCTGGAGCACCGTCGCGGATTCGCTTCGAACCACGCGCTTGCCGCTAACGGACTTGCGCCGCGAAGCCACTCGCGCACTGCGTAGCGCCGGCTTCCGGTTCATCCTGGCCAGCGCCGGAGAGACAGTCATCGATGCGATCGGCCGTGACATGGTGAAGCACACGGCGGAGTGGGGCCTGCGCGATGAGGGAGAGTTCACTCCCGTTCACCTGTTCCGGATTGAGTGAAACTGAATAGAGATGAGCTTCCTGGACAATTTGGAAAACAACCTCAAGGCCATGGAGGAGCGCGATCAGGCCGGCCCCGAAGATAGACGGCAGCGCGATTTGGACCGGGCTGCCGCCATTGCCGCCGCACCATGGGCGGACAAGCTGAAATCGGGGCCGTGGACGCAAGACCTATTCAAGCAAGCGGCGGTGGTGGGTCATGAGAAGCGCACCAAGATCTTCATTGCCTGGGTGGGCGCATCGCTCAAGCTGGAGGCCAGGGAGCGGAAGCTGGAACTGCGTCCTACGCCGACTGGGATCGATGCTATCTATCGCGATCCAGGTGAAGCCGAACGGCGCGAGACAGTGGTTCTCGAAGACGGTGCCGAACGGTTTCTGCGCTCGTGGCTGACTGTTAAAGAGGCGTGATCGCGTTGATGCGGCCGGCTTCGTTCCGGAGCGTGACCACGCCCAGACCCACCGTTGCCGCATCTTCCGCCAGTGCGATCAGAAGGTCCGGAGCAGCTCCATCCTTTGTGAGTGCGCGGCGCAATAAATAGCCTGCGAAAGCCGCTGCCACAGCAGATAGCGCGCCCACGGCAGCGCCGGGAATCCAGTCCTTTTTGCGAGCGGCGGACAGCGCGGCTCCCGCAAAGCCTCCCGATATGGCGCGCGCCAATAGCGGCCCTACCGAAGTCCGGTTCGGTGTGAAGGGCAGCTTATCGGCCACCAGTTCCAGCACCGCGGCGGCGGTTGCGATATCGGCCGCGAGTTGCGTGGAAATGAACTCGAACGGCGTGCCTTCCAGTTGTATGGAGCCGGTGTGGGCAGCCTGGCTCAAAAGCGCCGGAGCCATCATGCTGCGCAAGCCCGCTACCGCGCCAATACCGGCTGCACCGGCCAGCGCGTCCAGGCTGATTTCATCGCTATTCATCCCTTCAGGGTAATTCATTCCACCCGTGCCCAAAGGGAACGGACACGTCCTGGAATGCGCCGGAGCGTACGAATAATCATACGGATCAGAAGCCCCAAAAGCAGGATGAGTACCAGCAAAACCGGTAGTGCGATCAGCGGATGCTGCCACGCGAGCGCGAGCAAGCCGACCACGCCGACATCCTCTGCAATGCTGATGGCGGAGTGCGTGATGGGGTCTGGAACCGTATGGGCGGCCAGGCGCGCGCCCATCTTCGCGGAGTGCGTTCCCAGAGCAATACTGCCGCTGAGAAGGATGGCGGCAAGCCGCGCGGTGGGGCTCAGATGAGCGGTAGCCTGAGCAGCCAGCAAGGCCGCGCCCAAGGGCCGGATGAACGTATGAAAGCCATCCCAAATGGGCGTGAAAAACGGGACCTTATCGGCGATGAACTCGGCTGCGTACAGCACTCCGGCTATGGCCAGCACGATGGGGTTCGCGAGGACATGCAATTCTTCGGGCACTCCAGAGAGCCACCCATAGCGCAGACAAAGCCCGACGGTCAATACCGTCGCATACAGATTGATGCCCGACCCGACAGCGAGCGCGAGTATTCCGGAAAGCGTGGGCATGGGCTTAGTTTCGCGATGGCCGAAAGTCTCGCAAGACGGGGGCCCATCGTCCGTTGTTGTAGCGGTCTTCTTCGAGCGCGAAGGCGATGTCGATGCGCGCGCCCACCGGCAACTCAGGCGCGCGTTCGGCGCAGTTGAAAGCTTTGAACCAGACAGTGCGGGTGCCCTGGCGAAGCGGAACCTTGAGGTGCTTCTCCTTCATAAAAGTGACGGGACCGGCCACCTCCGCGCCCATCGCCGCGAAGAGCGGTGTGGGGTTGCCATGGCCGAACGGCTCCAGCGCTTCAAGGCCGCGATACAGCTCGTCGTTCAACTCCGGCAGCGTGGCGAAGGCATCGATTTCGAGCGCTGGCCGCAGATCTTCAGGCGTCAGGCACCCGGAGGCGTGATGATTGAACCGTTCGCGAAATTCAGAAACCGCGTGCGCGGGGAGTGTGAGACCGGCGGCATGTTTGTGGCCTCCGTACTTGGCAAACAGTTCCGGCATTCTATCCAATGCATCCAGCAAGAGAAAGCCCGCGATGCTACGGCCGGAGCCGGAAGCCGTTCCATTCTCCTCGCTGAGGACGAACACGGGCCGATGGAATTTGTCTACCAAGCGGCTTGCCACGATGCCGAGCACGCCGCGATGCCAGCCTTCGCCGGAGAACACCAGCGCAAAACAGTTGGCTCCCACGGGAGTTTCGAGGCATTGTTCCAGGATGATATCGCGCACGGCATCCTCTTCGGCGCGTCGCGCGGTGTTGTGCTCATTCAACTGGGCGGCAATCGCCTGCGCGCGCTGCGGATCTTTGGTGAGGAACAACTCCACAGCGTCGGAGGCGCTGGCCATGCGTCCCGCGGCGTTGATGCGCGGGCCGATTTGAAAGCCGATGTGCCGGGCAGTTGGATACGAGCCAGGTTCGATGCCGGCTACCGCGAAGAGCTCCCGCAAACCGGGGCTGCGCAGGTCGCGCAAGGCTGCCAAGCCATGCTTGACTAGCACGCGATTTTCCCCGGTGAGCGAGACCACATCGGCCACAGTGCCGATGGCCACCATCTTGAGGAACGATTCCAGCACGCGCCGCAGCTTGGCTTCCGGCCAGCCGAGCGAAGACAAGAGCGCCTCCGCCAACTTGAACGCCACGCCGACGCCGCACAGATCCTTGTTCGGATAAGAGCAGCCGGGGCGATTCGGATTGATCACAGCAAGGGCGTTCGGAATCGCGGTATCGGGAAGGTGATGATCCGTGATGATGACATCGATACCAAGTTCGGCGGCGCGCGCCACGACAGCAGCCGCGCGGATGCCGGTATCGACGCTGATCATGAGCGTGACGCCATCGCGGGCCGAATCATCCAAAGCGTTGAGCGAGATGCCATAGCCCTCTTTCAGGCGATGCGGAATGTGGAAGCTTGCCTGGCCGCCGGCGAGCTCAATGGCGGTCTTCAGGATCGCGGTGGAGGTGGTGCCATCGACGTCGTAATCGCCGTGAATGCGAATTTTTTCGCCATCGCGAATGGCCCGTTGCAAGCGTTCGAGCGCGACATCCATATCGAGCAGGGCATGAGGAGAATAGAGCGAATCGAGACCGGCGGTGAGGAAGGCGCGGGCGCGTGCGGGGTCACCCAAGCCTCTTGCGATCAACAGCTTTGCAATGACCGGCGCAACACGCAACTCATGAGCAAGCGCGGCAGCACCAGCGTACTCCGGCGGCAACACCCAACGGCGCTCAAGCGCGGCTTCAGTTGTTGGAATAGAACCCGCCCATGCCGGATTCATCGTCTTCAGACGTGGCGGGCAGCAGCGATGTCAACTCTTCGGCCAATTCCATAAATTCTTCGTACCAATCCGCCGCTACTTCATAGACGTACAGGCGGCCGTTATGGTCGAAGCCCAGTTCAATGGTGGCGGTGTTGCCGTCATGCACCCGGTATTCCCGCAAGCGCCGTTCATACTCGCGCCGGTCTTCTCGCGTGATTTCGCAGTCTTCCAGTTCTTCAAGCTGGCCATCCACTTCGTCGGCCGCATCGAATTGAGTGGAAGCCAGCAGAATCAGGTTGGAATTCACCTTCTTCGCGGTGTCGAGAAACATGCGGTAATCGGGATACGCGTCGGCATCCCAACCCACCATCGGGAGCCCTTCCAGACCACCCGCGAAGCTTCGAAAGACGGCAAAACCGGAAGCGTCGAGATATTCCAGGATTTCGCGTTTCAGAGAGTCGAGATCGATGTCCACGGCCATAAGAATATCACCGGGCATACTATACAGGGGTATGAATCGTATTTCGATTGTGCTGGTGTTTGTGGCCGCCGTGGTCATGGTGACAGCCGCCTCCTTTCCCGGGCGGGATTTGTGGACCATTGAAAGCGACCGGATGCGGATTTCCATCCTGCAATCGGGCGGGCATGTAGCGGAACTGATTCTGAAAACGGATGGCGCGGTGAACCCGCTGTGGGTGCAGAGGCGGGCGACCATCGATCCCGATACCTTCGAAGCCGCGCGCGATTCCGGGCGCTTCGGAGGCGGCTCCGGCGCGAAACTGATGAGCGGTCTGGCGGGGCATAACCTGTGCTTCCCGTATTGGGGCAATCCTTCCGAAACGGAAGAGCGGGCGGGGATGACCTATCACGGCGAGACCGGCATTGCGCGCTGGCGGAAGACGGAAGGCGGCGGAAATTGGATCACGGTGGCGGCGGATTTGCCGCAATCGATGACGCGGTTCACCCGCACCGTGAAGATTCAGAATCAGGTGGCGCTGTTCGAAGAGACGGCGGAGAACCTGAGCGCGTGGGACCGGCCGGTGGGCTGGTGCGAGCACGTGACGTTCGGCGCGCCATTCCTGAAGAAGGGCCTCACTCAGTTTCATGCTTCGGTGACGAAAGGGCGAACCGGCGCGGGCAAGGAAGTGCGATGGGCGGATGGCCTAACGACCGTGCCCGATGTGCCGAAATCCGGCTTCGTCGATAACTTCCTGGTGGATGCAAGTTCGCCTCTGGCGTATTTGACCGCGTACGATCCAACGACTCACTTGCTGGTAGGGTACGTGTTCCGGCCAAAGGAATTCGGCTGGCTGAACGTGTGGGAGAGCAACAACAGCGAGATGCTCACGCGCGGCATGGAGTTCAGCAACACGCCGGTTCACGGCACGATGCGAACGCTGGTGGCGGAGCCCAAGCTGTTCGATACGGCCACTTTCGATTGGCTACCGGGGAAGGGAAAACTGCGGAAGAGCTACCTG
>JBBROT010000081.1:0-11173 GCA_038229155.1 Bryobacterales bacterium
CTGCTGGGAGCCGGCCATGTGTATGTGGGTGGGATTCGGGTCGGGGTCGGGGTAATCGTTGGGATAGACGTCGATCAGCTTGACGACGAAATCGGAGTCGGTGCCGCTGGTGGAGACGGTCAGGCTGGGGGTGACGGGGCCGGCGATGGTGACATCGTGATCGAGAGGCTCGGTCTGGTAAGTGAGAACGTCGGGGCGCTGGCTGGCGAAGCGCTGATCGTAAGTCATGTAATTCGACGGCATGCCGGCACCGATTTCGCCCAGGACGGGAACGGGGTGCGCGGGGTCGCTGATGTACTCGTCGTAGCCTTTTTCTTTGACTGCCGGGGTGAAGGACAGCTTGCCTCCTGCTTCCAGATAGAGGTCGCGCGCGGCGGCATTTTTCGGCGGCCATTGTTCGAAGCGGCGCCACTCGCCGGTGCCGGTTTCAAAGACCCAGGCCTTGGGAAATTTCACATCTCCTTTGCCTTTGAGGTGCTGGACGAAGAAGGGCAGTTCGATCTCCTTGCGGAAGTATTCGCCGGTTTTTGAGCCAAAGTTTAAGTTGCCGAGCTTGTCGCCGTCGCCGCGCGACCAGCCTCCATGCGGCCAGGGGCCCATCACCAGTGTGTCGGGCGATGCGGGGCCGGCGGCTTCCAGCGCGCGGAACAATTTCAGCGGTCCGGATAAATCTTCGGCGTCGAACCAGCCACCCACGAAGAGAGCGGCAGGCGTGATGTTGCGCATGTGCGGCGCGAGGGCGCGGTTCGACCAGAACGAATCGTAGGTATCGTGCTTCAAATTGTCGTTCCAATAGGGGCTGGCATTCTTCAAATATTTTTCGTTCGCGTTCGCGAGCGGGCCCATGCCGAGGTAGAACTCGTACTCATCGGGCGTGCCGAAATCGAAGCGGGCGGCATTGCGTTCGGGGCGCGCGGGCTCCGGGCCGCGAGGCTTGAAGCTGGAATAGAAGCCGAAGTTGGCGGAGAGGTAAAAGGCACCGTTGTGATAGGAATCGTCGCCATTGCCGACGTCGCCCATGGGCGCTTGCGGGGACGAAGCCTTGAGCGCGGGATGCGCGCCGATCATGCCGAAGGCGGTGTAAAAGCCGGGGTAAGAGATGCCGTACTGGCCCACCTTGCCGTTGTTGTTCGGGATGTGTTTGATCAGCCAATCGACGCTGTCGTAGGTGTCGGTGCTCTCGTCGAAATCCTTCGCGCCGGAGAGTTTGGTTTTGTGAATGGGCACATCGGTGAACTCGCCTTCCGAAAGGTAGCGGCCGCGCACGTCCTGATAGACAAAGATGAAAGTGTCCTTGGTGAAGAGGTCGCTGGGGCCGAGCGTGGCGCGGTAATTATCGATGCCGTAGGGGCCGACTGAGTACGGCGTACGCTGCATGATGATGGGCCACTGCTGGGTCTGATCTTTCGGCACGTAGACGCTGGTGAAGAGCTTGACGCCATCGCGCATGGGGATGCGGTAATCGAATTTGGTGTAGTGGGAACGGGTGTACTCGGCCTGTTTGCGGAGCTCTTCGGCGGGAGTTTGCGAGTATGCGGAGGCGGCCAGCACGGAGAGGGCAAAGAGGCTTTTCATGAAAAAGGATGGTAACAAAAAGCGCTCGCGCGGGCTGCTATACAATATCGATTTGTTGGATTGGGAGCTTTGCGAATGACACCTACCCCGGAAAAGCCGGCACCCGCGAATCGCGCCGGGTTGCGCGATGGACAGATTTCTGAATTGACGGTGATTGTGCCGTTTAAGCCGGGCGGGGCCGCTAAGCTGCGCGCGATTCTGGCCACGCAGGGAGGACGTTTTTCGGGGGCGGACCGTGTGGGAACCGTTCACGATATGCGCTTCGTGATTCTGGACGATGACACCAAGCTGCTGTTCGCGACGGCTTACGACGGCAACTGGGACAGCTACATTAATGACTTCGCCACGTTGATACCGGACGCGATGGACATGCTGTTCTCCGTGATTGAAGGATGGCCCGGAATTCATTCGCCCGCAGTGAAGGATTTTATTGTGCAGCACCAAGTGACGGCGGCCGGTTGGTACACGGCTTACCCGGATGCAACCGTGGCGGACATCCGGCGCGGGTTGAAAGTTCGCAAGGCATTAGATGCTCTGCTGGACGCGGCGAACTAGACTCGCTTGGCACGACACGCTTGACACGCCGGAACGACGACCCGCCGCTTGAGTTTGAGGACATACAGAGTCCCATTCTGAGGCGTCGCCCGGCACCTTATCTGGGGTGTCATGTTTTGTTTCACTTTAGCGATGCCGCGCAGGGCCGCGAATTTATCCGGCGCTTGTTGCCGCATGTGGTGTCGGCGGCGCACTATGCGTCATCGGAGACGTGGGCGGCGGCGGCGTTTACGTATAACGGCTTGCAGACGCTGGGAGTTCCGGCGGACTCTCTTGCAACGTTCCCGCAGGCCTTTCGCGAAGGCATGGCGGCGCGCGTGGCTGAGTTTGAAACCGGAGACAGCGCGCCAGAAAAGTGGGAGCGGCCTTACGGTACCGGCGACATTCATCTGGCGCTGACGCTGCTTTCCATCTCAGAAGAGAAGTATGAAGACAAGCTGGCTCTGGCGCGCGAGCAGTTGCAGGATTTGCGCGTGCGCGTGTTGTGCCTGGAAAAATTTGCGCAGGTTGCGGGCGGTCGAACGCCTTTCGGCTACAAAGACGGCATCAGTTTCCCGAACATTCGCGGCAACACGGCGAGCCCGATTGTGAGCCTGGAGGAGCCGGTGGCGGCCGGTGAATTTGTGCTTGGTTATCCGGGCGACCGCGGCCGCGCGATCCCGATGCCGCAGCCCGATGTACTGGGCCGTAACGGAACGTTTGCGGGCTTCCGGAAGCTGCACTCGCACGTGGCTCTGTTCCGGCAGTTTCTTCGCGATAATGCAACAGCCGGATTGAGCGAAGAACTGCTGGCGGCGAAGATGGTGGGCCGGTGGCAGAGCGGCACTCCGCTGATGCTCTCGCCGGAGCGGGACGACCCGGAGTTGAGCGGCGATATGCAACGGGTGAATCGCTTTCTGTATGGCGATGATGAGGCGGGCGGCAAGTGCCCGGTGGGCGCGCATATACGGCGCATGAACCCGCGCGATACCAAGCTTGCGGTGATGAGCAACGTGAATCTGCGGCGCATCATCCGGCATGGCACCACGTATGGAACGCCGCTTGCGGCTGGGGCTCTGGAGGACGATGGACAGAGCAGAGGCATCTTCTTTATCTTCCTGAGCGCCACCGCGCCGGACACGTATGAATTTCTAAAGCGCGAGTGGATTCAGAACGGGAACTTTCTGGGGCTCGGGACGCAGCGCGATCCGATTGCGGGCTCGCACGACAGCAGCGAGACTTTCACGGTGCCGATGCGTCCGGTGAGGCGTCGCATTCCCCTGATGGAGAGCTTCACGCGAACGTTGGGCGGCGAATATGCATTCCTTCCCAGCTTGAGCGCTTTGCGCTGGATCAGCGAACTTTAACGTACAAAGCGATCGACATAGTTCGCGCCGAGCCCGCAGGCTTCATAGTGCTTGCGGCACATGTCGATCTTGGTGAACACGTCTTCGAAGCCGGTGTGGTTGCCCTGCTCGTCCACGTAATACATGCAGCCGGAAATGTTGAAGAAAGTGATCATCTCTTCCACATCGTCAGGCACGCTAAGGGTGTGAGTTTCACCGGGCGGCTCGAATACATAATCGCCCGCGCGAGCGATCCAATCGTGCTCCAGATAGCGCCAGGAGCCCTTGATCACGTAGCCGTGCACGGGCGCGGGATGACGGTGACGGCTTAGGATGCCGGCCTTGCGCACGCGAAGCAGGTTGCACCATTGGCCGGCCAGCGTGTTCAACATTAAGGGGCGGAACCAGACGTCTTTCGCCTGAGGAACCCAGATGCGTTCGTCATCGGGAAGCGCGGTCTCTACAATCTGATGGGGCGAAAGAGGATGAGTGGTAATCATACGGCGGAATAGCCGCCATCAACGGGAATTACGGCTCCGGTGATGAAGGAGGCGGCGGGCGAACACAAGAATAACACCGCGCTGGCCACCTCTTCGGGCCGCCCCCATCGTGCTTGCGGGGTGCGGGCCAGAATTTGCGCGCTGCGGTGCGAATCGTTCTGCAGAGCTTCGGTGAGGCCGGTGGCGATCCATCCGGGCGCGACCGCGTTGACGCGCACGCCATCCATGGCCCAGGCCGCGGCGAGAGATTTTGTGAGCAGAGCGACACCGCCTTTGCTGGCGCTATAAGCAGGCACGCGCGCACCGCCGAAGAAGCTCAGCATGGATGCCAAGTTTACAATGGAGCCGCCGGAAGCGCTCAGCAGCGAACGGGCGGCGGTGCACATGCGCATGGTGCCCGCCAGGTTCACATCCAGCACCTGAAGAAATGCGGCTATCTCAAATTCTTCATCGCGGCGGATGATGCCCGCGCAATTCACCAGCGCATCCAGTTCGCTGATGTCTTCGAAATAGCTCGCGACCTGCTCATCGGAGGTGACATCGAGTTCGGCGGGGCTGGGCGTGAAGACTTGCGCGCCGGCTTCGACAAAGGCCCGCGCCACGGCGAGGCCGATGCCGGTGGTGCCGCCTGTGATCAATACGGATTTTTGCTGGAACGGGAACATTCGCGCGCGGACTCGCGTACCAGATTATCAAGGACGCGCCAACCTTTATGAGCCGGAGTATTTTCGAGTGGGTCTTCAATTTCGTGGTGCTGGTTTTTGCCACCAGCATGAGCGCTCAACCGTTTGTCATCCCCACGGGTTCGATGGAATCGACGCTACTGGTGGGCGACCATTTGCTGGTGGATAAGCTGGCGTACGCGCCGGCGGCAAAGGCCGCGCCACTGCCATATGAACAGGTGCGGCGAGGCGACATTGTGGTATTCCGCTACCCTCCCAACATTCGCGAAACCTATATCAAGCGCGTCATCGGGCTGCCGGGCGACAGGATTCGCATGGACCGCAAGCAGGTGTATCGCAATGGCGAGTTGCTGACGGAACCTTACACGCAGCACATCTTCCCCGGCTATGAGCCGTCGCGCGATGATGTGCCCGAAATTACCGTGCCTGCCAGTAAATATTTCGCGCTGGGAGACAACCGCGACAACTCTTCCGACAGCCGTTTGTGGGGCTTTGTGCCGCGCGAGAATATTATCGGCAAGCCGCTGGTGGTGCTGTGGAGCTACGACGCGCCAACGGAAGATTTGACCGGCTATACACTGCACCACTTCACCGATCTGGCGCAACACTTTTTCACGCGGACGCGGTGGTCACGCACGCTGCAACTGGTTCGACCGGAGTAGCTCCAACTGTTGAAGATGGTTGCGGTCATGCCCGCCCATGGTTTCAAGAATCGTCTCCATGGTCATGGTGCCGCGCTCCGGGTGCGAGACGGGCTTTTGAAGCGTCTCCGGAGATAGTGTTGCTAAAAACAGCAGGTTCCACTGCCGCACGGTTGCGAACGTTTCCACCGCGGCGGTGACGTCGAGCTTGGTGTAGGGCGTCGCCCAGGCATCCTGATCGAAGGGCTGAATCATGTGGTGCTCTTCGGCGGCGGCCTGGCGCAGGCGGAACGCAAATGCGATTTCCACATCGGCCAAATGACAGATCACCTGCCGCGCGGTCCACTTGCCGGGGGCGAAGCTCTGGTCCCATGCATCGGGCCCGATGGCCTCGGCCAGCTCACGGAGGCGAGTGGGCGTAACCTGGATCACATCGACGGCGCGCTGATCGCCGAGAAACAAACGATAGGGGTTCACCAGCTCAACTTAGCACGGCCGATTGGCGCGATTGAGCAAGCGATGCACAGCCGCGATGGGCAACCCGACCACGTTGCTGTAAGAGCCATCGATGCGTTCGATGTAGCGCGAGGCGATGCCCTGGATGGCGTAGGCACCGGCTTTATCCATTGGTTCGCCGGTCAAAACATAGTCATGAATCTGGGCAGCACTGAGAGTCATGAACCAGACGTTGGTGGCCGCAAGTTCCTGTGCCGCCTCCGCTCCGCAACGCAAGCAAATCGCCGTGAGCACCTCATGCTTGCGGCCCGAAAGCAAGGTGAGCATTCGTTCGGCGTCATCGGCATCGCGCGGCTTGCCGAGGATTTCGTTATCGAGAACCACGATGGTATCGGCGGCCAGCACAATCTCGTCAGGCGTGCTCGGGATGGCGTTCGCCTTTTCCCAGGCCAGACGCTCCACATGCTGTTCGGGATTTTCGCCGTCGCGCACCGTCTCATCGATGGAAGCCGAGCGGACGATGAACTCGAAGCCGGCGTTCTTCAGCAGTTCCGCGCGCCGGGGCGATTGCGAAGCCAGCACAAGCTGTTTCAATGCGCCGCGTACCGTTGCTGACCGGCCTCCACGCGCAGGGCCATCCGGTTCTGCCGCGGCGGCACAGGGCAGGTGGCAAATTCGGTGTAAGCGCAGGGCGGGTTATAGGCGCGGTTGAAATCGAGGATGACGGAATCGCCGGTGGGCATGGCGGCTTTCAGGAAGCGGCCGGAACCGTAGGTGAGGTTGGACGCGGTCAGATCGCGAAACATGAAAAAGAGCAGGCCGTCTTCGATGGTGGGCTCGAGTTTATATGTCTTGCCTTCGAGAACGAACTCGGCATAGCCGGGGCTTGGCTCGCTTTCGGTATCGCCCAGGATGTTGGTAATGGGTATGAGCTTGGCGGGCTGGTATGGATGCCAAACGGCGCGGACCCGGTATTTGTCATCGATAGCAAACCACTTCAAGCCGTGAAATTCGCGGCGGGTGACGGCTTCGGGGTCGCGCAGGCGGATGCCGTAACGCTCACCGCGTTTGATGAACGTGGCGGAGACGCCGCAAGGCTCGAGCATGCTTTTATCCAGCGTCAATTCGGTGGCACCCGCGGGCGCGTGCAGTGTGGCATGACCATCGCGAAAATCGATATTCAGATTTTTGCCGCCGCAATGCGAGGGCAGTTCGACGGTGTTCGGGCCGGTGTGAAGCCAGATCAGGCCGGCAAGCGATAACCAGCCTTCCGGCGCTCGCAGGCCGGCTTCATAATCCGCGCGCCACTGTTCGGTGGACGTTGGGGCTTCTCCCGCCATCAGCATCAATCCGATTGCCAGCGCCAATTGCATACCCTTTTCAATATCACGAATCGGCGCGGGCGATGGGGCGGCGCGCGGCGAGTTCGCAGAGCAGGGCCACGGCCGCCAGAGCAGCGGCGGTATAAAACGCCGCTTGGTAATTGCGGTTACGATCGAAGAGCACGCCGCCGATGCGCGGACCGATGATGCCCGCGACGCCCCAGGCGGTGAACAGGATGCCGTAGTTGATGCCGGCGTTTTTCGTGCCCCAAAAATCTGAGGCGGCGACACCGTTGACCGAAAGCTGCGTGCCGTAGCACCAATAGACAACGAAGACGGCGGCATAGAGCAGCGCCACATTGCTTCCCGCCGCATAGAGCGCGGGCATGGCGAGCACGCAGATGCCAATCATGACGCGCAGCACATTGATGCGGCCCAGCTTGTCTGACATCCAGCCTGAGAGCACTCTGCCGGCCGCGTTGCCGCATGCGCCCACTACCAGAGTCATGGTGGAAAGCGCGGCGGCGGCGATGCCCACGCTCTTCGCGAACGGCACCAACTGGCTGATCACCATCAATCCGGCGGAGCAGCCGAGCGCGTACGCGGCCCACATCAGCCAGAAGGTTGGGGTGCGCAGCATTTCGCCGGGAGTGAAATCGGCCGAGCCCGATTGCGTAGAGATCGACGGTGACCCTCCCGCGGGCCGGTAGCCTGCGGGAGGGTTGCGCAGCAGGGCCGCGCCCGTCAGAGTCATCACGAGAAAGATGCAGCCCAAGATTTGAAACGTGGTGGGGAGCCCGTAAGCCGGGATCAACCACAATTGCGCCAGGGGCCCAAAGATGGCCGAGCCCGCGCCGTACCCGCCGACCGCGAGACCGATTGCCAGGCCGCGCTTATCAGGGAACCACTTGGCCATGACGGGGATGGTTGTGGCGTAACCGAAGCCGTTTCCCAAGCCGCCGATCACGCCGAAACAGACGTAGAGATAGAGCAGGCTGCTGGTGTAAGAGCATAGAAACCAGCCGAGGCTCACGAGGACGCCGCCCGCGAGCGCGCAGGGCAGTGGGCCGTAGCGGTCTTGCAGGCGGCCGGCAAGCACGAAGCTTAATGCGAATACGATGACGGCAATGGTGAAGACCATGGAGGTTTGCGCGCGCGTCCAACCGAAGCGCGCTTCAAGAGGCGCGACGAACACGCTCCATCCATATAAGGTGCCGAGCGCCAGGTTCATCGCAAGACCGCCCACCACGCGCCACCAACGCGACATGCCGCCGCTGCCGTTCACGAGCATGCTAGACATCGTATGCGATGCAAGACTGATTTCCATGAGCCGTGCGAAAATCAGAGCCACCATGAAGACTCGACTTGTGGCTCTGCTTACTGGCGTTCTGGGATTCGCCGCCGCCTTCCCTGCCCTGGCACAGACCAAGTGGGATGTAACGAAGACTTTCGAACTCGGCGGCGCGGGCGGTTGGGATTATCTGACGGTTGACGCGGAAGCACACCGGCTTTACGTGCCGCGCGGCACACATACCATGGTCATCGATTCCGAATCGGGCAAGGCCGTTGCGGATCTACCGGGGCAGAAGGTGGCGCATGGAGTGGCGATCGTTCCTTCGGCGGGGCGCGGTTTTATTAGCGACGGCGGCGGTGCGGGAGCGATCGTGATTTTCGATCTGAAGACGAACGCCGTGCTGGGTTCGGTTGCGGCGACGCCGGATGCGGATGGCATTATTTTCGACCCCGCCAGTGGCTTTGTGATTGTGGTTTCCGGCGACAAGGGCACCATGATGCTGTTGAAGCCCGATGTGAATCCGAAGCGCGGCCCGAAGGCGGGCAAGATGTCCGCGATGATCGAGTTGGGCGGCGCGCCGGAGTTTCTGGCCGCGGATGGCGATGGCAAAGTGTATGTGAATCTGATGGACAAAGACGAAGTGGCCGTGGTGGATATCGTCACCCAGAAAGTGGTGGCGCGATGGCCGGTGGCACCCGGCGGCGCGCCTGTGGGGATGGCGCTCGATGCCGCGAATCACCGGCTGTTTGTTGGGTGCCGGAAGCCGGCCAAGCTGATTGTGATGAGCACGGAGAGCGGCAAGGTGATTGCGGACCTGCCGATCGGCGATCATGTGGACGCGGTGAAAATGGATGACGGAAAAATCTTCGCGAGCGCCGCGGATGGGACGCTGACCGTGGTGCGCGAAAGCGAAGGGAAATTCGAAGTCGCGCAAACCGTGACGACACCGCAAGGCGCGAGGACCATGGGCGTCGACCCGGCCACGCATCGCATTTTTCTACCGACAGCGAGCTACGAGCCCAACGCGGCCGGCAAGATGGCACCCAAAGCAAACACGTTCAAGATTGTTGTGGTGGCACAGGCAAACTAACGCAGATTTGTAATGAATCGCCCGTATGAATGGCCGTTTTGGGAAGCTGTTCAACTATAGTGCTTTTATGGATTCCGAGACGGTGAAGGGCACAATACTGGTGGTGGACGACGAGCCGGAGGTCCGGAAACTGGTGGGAGCCATGCTGAGCCGCGATGGGTACAAGGTGATTGTGTCCGATTCCGGTGAGCCCGCTGTGAAGACTTTTTCGAAGCAGGCGTCGGCTGTCGATTTGTTGTTGACCGATGTGGTTTCTCCCGGGATGAGCGGGCCGGTGCTAGCGGATCAATTGATTGAAATGAAGCCAGGGCTGCGGGTGCTGTTCATGTCCGGTTTCGATAGCACGCAGGTGGTGCAGCGGTATGTGCTGGAACGCGGATTTGCACTATTGATCAAGCCGTTCACGATGGAGCAATTGCGCAACAAGGTTCAGGAAGTTTTGGCCAGCCCCTCTCAAGCGCCCGCATGAACAAGTGGGCTGCCGCGGTGCGCGCACTCTCGCCGCGCCAGGTGGCCATAGCAATTTTTCTATTGGCGTTCGCGTTGCGCGTGGTGGGCGTGTTGGCCACGCATCAGTACCGCGATCTGGAGCGGTTCGAACTGGAACGGACGGCCATCTCACTGGCTCAGACGGGGTTGTTCGGCAATCCTTACGCGATCCCCACGGGCCCCACAGCTCACCTTTCGCCAGGCTATCCGCTGCTGCTGGCCGCGCTGTTTCGTGTGTTCGGAACGGGCATCGCCGCGGAAATTGTGAAGCAGGTATTGGCGTGTGCGTGCTCTGCCGCCGTGTGCGCTTTCATTCCGGCAGTGGGCCGCGCGCTAAGAATTCCCATGGCAGCCAGCGTTGGTGCCGCGCTCTTCGCCGCGCTGGTGCCGCTGAAGTTCCGAACGGAAACGCAGGGCGATTGGGAGACACCGTTTGGCGCGTTGGCATTGATGCTGGTGATGGCTCTGACTGTGTGGGTGTGGCGCGAAGGGCATTTGAGCTTGCGCTTTGCGGTGTGGAACGGCTTGGCATGGAGCGTGGCGCTGCTGTTCGTTTCGGCATTCCTGCCCTTGTTTGCAGTTGTGATGCTCATCGGCATGGCCATGCTTCGAAGCCAGGCGTATCTGCGCTTCGCCGCGGTGGTGTGCCTTGTGGTGGCGCTGAGCCTGGCACCTTGGGCATGGCGGAACTGGCGCGCGTTAGGCTCGCCGGTGGTGATGCGCGACAACACTGGCTTGGAGCTGCGCGTTTCGAATAACGATTTTGCGGGGCCCAGTGAAGAGCGCAATTATGAGAACGGCGTGTATCATCGCTACCATCCTTTGCAGAGCGAAGCCGAAGCGCGGAAGGTGCGCGATTTAGGTGAGATTGCGTATAACCGCATGGCAATGGCGGAGGCGCGGGCGTGGATCGATGCGCATCCGGGGCGCTTTCTGCAACTGACCCTTCAGCGTGCGCAGAGGTATTGGTTTTTCAGCGACGGCCGTTTTCTTTTCAAGGCATTGTTGCTGGCATTTTATACAGCGCTAGCACTGGTGGGCATGTTGTATTTATACGCCCGGGATCGCGCTGCGTTTGCGATTGTGCTTGCCGTTCTGGTGATGGTGCCGCTACCGAATTATCTTGTGCATGTGGGCTTGCGGCATCGTTACCTGATCGATTGGCTGCTGATGCTGCTGGCGGCTTTGACGGTGTGGGAGAACTTGAACCAGCGTAAAGATTTGAGCAGGTAATCCGGCTCCA
>JBBROT010000082.1:0-11104 GCA_038229155.1 Bryobacterales bacterium
GAAGGTCCTCGGAATCGATATCGGTGGCACCAAATTCTCCGTCGCCGCTTTCGATGACGGGCAAATGATCCATCGCTCCAGCCACCCCACGAACGCTGATGGCGGCCGCGATTGGATGCTCCACAGCATTGCAGACGCCACCTCCGAATGGCGCGAGCAAATTCACTTCGACCGCTGCGCCATCGGCTTCGGCGGCCCCGTCGATTTCGCTTCCCAGACCGTCGCGCTCTCCACGCACGTGGGCGGCTGGAAAGATTTCGGCATAAGCCGTCACTTCGAAGATACGTTCGGCTTCCCCGCCATCATGGATAACGACGCCAACGTGGGAGCGCTCGGCGAAGGCTTTCACGGTGCCGGCACCGGTGCCTCTCCCCTCTTCTACATGACCCTTTCCACCGGCATCGGCGGCGGCATCTTGCTCGATGGCAAGGTGCTGCGCGGAGCGGATTCTTACGCCGGAGAGTTGGGCCATATCAACCTGGAACCTGATGGCCCGCCCTGCCTGTGCGGCTCAAACGGCTGCTTCGAACGCCTCTGCTGCGGACTTTGGCTGCTGCGCGACTATGGCAAATCCGCATCCGAACTCATGCAAGATCCCGCCTTCGTTGCTCGCTACGTGGTCCGCCTCGCGCGCGGCCTCAAGGCTTGTATCATGTTGTTAAATCCCGCTCGCATCGTTATCGGCGGCGGCATCGCAAAGGCTGGCGACGCGCTGTTCGTCCCGCTTCGCGCCGAGCTTCGGCGTCAGGTAACCGGCTGGTCCCGCGCCCGTCTGGATATAGTACCCGCCTCCCTGGGCGATGACAGCGTGCTGTGGGGCGCATGGGTTTTAGGGCAACAAAATTTATGAACTTTCTGGAACAATACAAGACCAGCCTTCACCAGGCCATCGACGCTATCGACATGGACAAAGTGCAACACGCCATAGACCTGTTTGCCGAAGCGCGCACCTCCGGCCGACACATTTTTGTCTGTGGCAACGGCGGCAGCGCCTCATCCTCGTCCCACTTCGTGTGCGACATGGTGAAAGGTGCCAGCTTCAACAAGCCAGAGCGTTTCAAGATCATGGCCCTCACCGACCAGTTGCCCGCCATCACCGCCTACGCGAACGATGTCAGCTACGATTCCGTCTTCGTCGAACAGCTTCGCAACTTCGCCCAGCCTGGCGATCTCTTCATGGGTATCAGCGGCTCCGGCAACTCGCCCAACGTGCTTCGCGCCATTGAATATGCGAACTCCCTGGGCTGCAACACAATCGCGCTCACCGGCCGCGATGGCGGGCAGCTTGCCCCCATGGCCAAACTGAATATCCATGTCGGCAACCCTCACATGGGCCGCATTGAAGACGCCCACATGATCGTGTGCCACATGATCGCTTATTCGTTCATGGAAGCTTAAACGATCAGCATCTTTACCACGCCGTCTTCATAGTTGCGATTCATCCTGAACGCAGCGGTGATATCTTGCAGCTTGCGGCGATGCGTTATCATCGGCGCGAACAGCGGCAAGTGTTCTTCGAGCAAACGGCAAGCCTCATGAGCTTCCGTGTTCGACCGGCGGACGCAATACAGCCGTAGTTCCGTGCGGCGCATCAGGTGAATGTCCAAATCCAGCCGCTTTTCGGCATGGATACCCGTCAGCACCAGCCGCCCAAAACCCTTCAGCGCATACAGGCACTGGTTCACCGTCTCACCCTGTGCCGCGCAATCGAACGCAACATCGGCCACGCGGCGCAGATGCTTGAACTCGCTTGGCTCAAGCACCTCATCCGCGCCCATCTCAAGAGCCATCTCACGGCGATGCTTCAGCGGTTCCACGGCCCACACCCGGCTTGCGCCCATCAGCTTCAGCAGTGCGATAGTCAGCAGCCCGATCGGCCCCGCTCCCGCCACCACCGCACTCTCACCGGCCTGAAAGCCGCCGAAGTCGAACGTGTGCAGAATCACCGCCAGCGGCTCCACCAGCGTTGCCGCTTCCAGGCTGGTCGCCGCACGAATGGGAAACATGTTCACCGCAGGCAGCGTCACCAATTCGCGAAAGAACCCAGGCACCTCCGACGTGCTCATGAAGCGCAGGTTCTCGCACAGATTGTGATGCCCCGAAATACAAAACCGGCAGTGGTAGCAAAAGATGGCGGGCTCCAGAGAGCCACGGTCACCGCGCGCCCAACCGGTCACGCCTTCGCCCACGCCTTCCACCACGCCTGAAGGTTCGTGCCCCAGCACCATGGGATATTGGCAGGGCGAATCGCCCACGCCGCCTTCCACAAACGCGTGCATGTCAGACCCGCAGATCCCAGTCGCCGCCACGCGCACCAGAAGCTCGCCCGGGCCAGGCTTCGGCGTCTCGCGGTCCACAATAGTGAACTCGCCCCTGGCTGTCAGCTCCGCTACTTTCACAGTTTGCTCTTCAGCGTGACGAACCGCTTCACCTCATCCGCCAGCGCCGGCACCGTGATCACGAACGTGCCGCCATAGATGGTGTCCTTGCCTTCGAAATCGAACGTCACCGCGCCGGCTTCATTGGCGATGATCTTAAGCGGTGCCAAGTCCCAGGGCTTGGCCTGCGCCTCCAGCCACACGTCGGCCCGCCCCGAAGAGACCAACATAGCGTCCACGCAGCCGCCCATGCTGCGCACCGTCCAGAACGTCTCCAGAAACTCAAGCAGATTGTCCGCGAACGGGAACCTTCGCATATACGAAAAGCCGTTCACGCAGATCAACGCCTGGCCGCGCGCGCTGATGTTCGAAATGCTCATCCGGTCCGAATTCCAATACGCCCCGCCACCCTTCGAAGCCGAAAACAATTCATCCGTCGATGGAAAGTAAGCGAACCCGGCCACCACTTCACCGGCTTCTTCAAGCCCGATCAGCACGCTCCACGCGCGTGTCCCGCGGATGAAATCGCGTGTCCCATCGATCGGGTCGATAATCCACTTGCGTCCGTTCGGCGAATCTTTCGTCGCCCCTTCCTCGCCCAGGACGCCGTCATGGGGAAACGCCTCGGCAAGCGCGGCCACAATCAGCTTCTCGCATTCCTTGTCCGCAATCGTCACCGGCGATTCATCGTCTTTCACTTCATGCCCGATGCCGCCTTCGCGATACTTCAGCGCCAGAGCGCCCGCGCGCCGAGCCAAATCCCGTCCGAAAGCAAGTTCCTTCTCGTAGTTGCTCATCACGTTCAGGTTAGAATACTTTCGGATGCAAAATTTCCGCGATTTCGACGCTGGCCCCGACCCTTTCGGACAAATGTGGCACGTCCGCTTCAATTGGTTGCAAACAGCCATCTCGATCCGCCATAGCGATTCAGTGGATGTGAAATTCCTGCTTGAAAGCGGAGCCGAATCCATGCAGAAGACGGTCAGCCTTCCGCTCCCCGAACTGCTCGCCGTGGCGCGCGAAGGCGGCTTCGCCATGTCTGACGCGTGGTGTTCCCGCCTGGCGCTGCTGCACGTGAAGCATCTGATCTCTTCGGGCGAAGACATGGAAAAAGATCTGGTCACCGTTTCACCGAAAGACATGGCCGCGTACAGCGCCGCCGTGCGCGATTGGGAAGCGGGCGAAGTGCGCCGTATCCGCGGCGCGCCTTAAATTCCAGCAGGAGGTTCACTCGACAGATGCGCATGTTCCCGATTCTGACCGGGCTATTGCTGCTCGCCCCTTTGGCGCAAGCCGCCGATCAGGAAGATTACAAACAAGAGGTCAAGCGCTTGCAGGAGCGCGTCGATTTGCTGGAAGCCAAAATGGCAATCCTGCTTGCGTCGCAGCCCTCCGCGGCACCGCTGGTCCAAAACGTGGCGGTAATCCCGACGCCCGAACGGCGCGATGTGAACCCGCCTGAGCTGATCCCTGAAATCGGCAAGATCGGCGCGCAGGTGGGCCTGGTGCTAAGCGGTTCGGCCAGCCCGTTCCGTCTGAACAGCGGCCAGGACGCGGCTGGGTTCATCGATCTGCCGCTGTTCGAACCCAAAGCCCTACACGGCAAGATCAGCTATGAAATTCGCGTTGGCCTGTCTCAAGCAGCCGCCAAATTTCGAACCACTTCCAACGTTGCGCAGGTGGCCAACCTC
The DNA here is from genome assembly GCA_038229155.1 of Bryobacterales bacterium. Classification (GTDB taxonomy): domain Bacteria; phylum Acidobacteriota; class Terriglobia; order Bryobacterales; family Bryobacteraceae; genus JALYXI01. The sequence goes on from JBBROT010000082.1 coordinate 4,070, forward strand.
ACCGCTCTCACAGCGCTGACCCCGTCGAGCCCCACGCAAAACCTGATCGATGCCGTCAGCGGAACCGGTGCCGCCCCTTTCCACGTCACCTCGCTCACCGAGACGCGCATGAAGCTCTTGCAGGTGATTCCCTTCAGCCTGCGCTACACCACAACGAGCTTTGATCGCTATCGATTGCGCCCCTATGCGGTCCTGGGCTTCGGCGCGTTTGTGACCATCCACAAGCAGGTTCCGGCCACAACAGGCATGCGTTCCGATTCGTTGCTCCCCGCCGACCAAGTGGCCCTCATCAGGCAAATTTTCGGCGGTACTGCACCGTTCGGCAGCGCTCTGGTAGGCGGTCAAATCGCGCAAGCGCCGGAACTGACATCGCGCGGCCTGCCCTTCGGTGCCGGCAATATCGATTTCGGCCTGCACACCGGAGGCGGCGTTGAATTCCGCTTGAGCCGTAACTTTTCGCTCGGCTTCGATGGCCGCTACAACCGCCTCTCCGGCGGCCAAACGCTCTCCACCTTCGGCACGCGCATCGGCGTGCATTTTTGAGCGTTAAGAACCGATCAGCAGCTTGTGCCCGGTAGGCAGCACACTGCCTGATTCCGGCTCGTCCGTCACCGCCACCGCCGTCACGCCGGTAGTCAATACGCTGCTTTCAAATTTCAACGTCGCCTGATTCTGCGCGTTCGGTTGAAAGATGCCTGCGCTCACCACAGCGGGCGCGGACGCGCGAATCAGCCAGAGCTGATACACCCTGCCCGGCGGCAGCGCCGGAAGATGCGACGCATAAAAGACCGCCTGCAAACCGCTCGAAAGCAGCACATGCCCCGCGGTATCCGAACCCTTCGCAGTCCCGCGCAAACGAACCAGCCGCAAATTCGGATCGGCCAACAAAGCCGCCGCCTGAGCGGGAGCCTCCAACCGCTGCCGCGCCGTCGCCAACAATGATTTGTACTGCGCCAGATCCTGTTCCAATTGCTGAGTCCGCGCGCGCGCCGCGGCCAACTGGCGCTGCTCCTCGGAAGTATCGGGCTTTGGCTGAGGCGCAACCGCGGCCAGGTATTTGCGATTCGCCTCCGCGGCATTCCGTTCCGCCGCCGCCAGCAACTCCCGCTCACGCGCAAGCTCCTGCCGCGCATTGACCAACAACTCCCCTTGGCGCGCCAGTTCCGCGGCGGCCACCGCTGGATCGGGCGGCAATGCTTTCGGCCGAGCCGCCACAGCTAAATGTTCCCGCAGCGCCTGGTTCTCGCGCTCCAATTCAGAAAGCCGCGGTCCATTATCGATAGTCACCGGCACCGGCGCAACGCTCACCACAGGGCTCACCATCGGCGCGGGCTCACCATGAAACCGGTAGCCAACAAAGACAGCCAGCGCCAGCATCGCCAGCCCCGCCACCGGCTGCCACCAAGCCAGACGGAAACGCTCCGGCTCCCGCACCAGACCCACCACTCGCCTGCGCAACGCCGAACGCGGTTCCACGCGCGGTGCCGCCAAACCCACCCCATACCAAAGGTTCCGTGCAACAGCCAGTTCCAGTTGGCAGCGCGCACACTTCGCCGCCAGATGCGCCTGCAATTCCGCCAACTCCGCCCCGGCGAGCGACCCGAGAACGTAAAATCCATAACTTTCGGACTGTAGCTCTTCACACACCATGGATATTAGTCTTTACGGATTCTCACCATACATGGATGTATAGTCGCACGGAGTAGAATCAAGCGAGTGGGGATGGCGCGCCTGACCAGGCGATCTTTAATGGCATACTTGGCGGGTGTTTCCGCCGCATGGGGGCAGACGGAATCGCCGCTCGCGTCCTTGCGCCCCGAGCATCCGCGCCTGCTCTGGCTGCCCGCCGATATGCAGCGCACGCGCGACCTTCTGCACGAAAGCACCCTCGCGCGCAAGTGCCTGGCCGATCTCGAACGGGAAGCCGACCGCCTCCAAAATGCCCCGGTCGCCGAATATAAGCTGATCGGCCCTCGCCTCCTGCAGACCAGCAGGCGCGTTCTGGACCGTGTCTATACGCTCAGCTTGCTCTACCGCCTGGACGGTAAGCGCACACGCCTCGAACGTGCCATGAAGGAATTGCGCGCAGCGGCCGCATTCAAAGATTGGAATCCCTCTCACTTTCTCGACGTCGCCGAAATGACCCACGCCTTCGCAATCGGGTACGACTGGCTCTATCCTGACCTCTCCGAGGAAGACCGCACTCTCCTCCGCACCGCCCTCGTTCAGAAGGGCCTCGACCCCGGTTTGCAGGCCTATGCAACGCAGGCATTCTGGGTCAATAACCGCTTCAACTGGAATCTGGTCTGCAATGGCGGCCTCGTCCTGGGCGCTCTGGCCGTCGCCGAAAGTGAGCCCGGAAAATCCGCCGCCATCGTGAAAGCCGCGCTCGAATCGGCACCGAAAGCCCTTTCGAACTATGGCCCGGATGGCGGCTGGATCGAAGGCCCCGGCTATTGGGAATACGCCACCCACTACGCCGTCGCCATGATGGCTGCCCTTGAATCCGCCCTCGGCAAAGATTTCGCCCTCGCCAGCCAGCCCGGCTTCAACAAGGCGGGCCGCTTCCGCATCTATTTCACCAGCCCCACTCACAAAGTTTTTAACTACGCCGACGCCGGCGAAGATCTGGCTGATGAGCCCGCCATGTTCTGGCTGGCCAAGCGTTTCGGTCAGCCCGCCTACACATGGCAACAGTCCAGGCTTGCCGAACGCGCTAAACAGGCTGACCCCCTGAACCTGGTCTGGCTGCAACGCGATGGCAAGCCGCCCCAGGGCCCGCAGTGGCCGCTCGACGCCATCTTCTCCGGAGTCCAGTGCGCCTTTATGCGTAGTTCCTGGGAAGATCCGAACGCCCTGTTCCTTGCCGTCAAAGCGGGCGACAACAAAGCCCCACACGCCCATCTGGACTTGGGCAGCTTCGTCTTCGATGCCGGCGGCGTCCGCTGGGCGGCCGATCTTGGGCCCGACGATTACAACCTGCCCGGCTACTTCGGCAACAAGCGCTGGACCTATTACAAAATGCGCACGGAGAGCCACAACACGCCTCTCCTCGATAACGAAAATCAGGACACCAAGGCCGATGCCCGCATCGTGCGGCATGAGTTCGGCACCGACGCCTCATGGGTGCAGATCGATCTCTCGCACGCCTACCCCGGCCGCGTGAAGAGTCTCCAGCGCCGCATAGGCATGCTGAACCGGCAAGCAATTCTGGTGGAGGACACCGTTCAATCCGACCAGCCCACTGACGTGCTATGGGGCATGGTGACCGATGCCGAAATCACGCTCGACGGCAACACCGCCACTCTGTCGAAAAACGGCTGGATTCTGGATGCGGAAATTCAAAAGCCGCGCCACGCCGTCTTCGATGCGTTTCCCGCGAACGGTACGCATCGAAAATTGGTGGTTCGCGTGGGTGAGAGGGTGACCGATCTCGATCTCAGCGTGCTGCTGACCCCGCATAAAGCGGGCACCCCAAAGCCGAAAGTGACCGCTAAATTTTCTACTTAGATATCTGGTAGAGGTTCAGTTTGAGAATCAACGAAACGAAGTAGTATAAGCAGGTTTGCGAAACCGAATCCATATATAAGCCACAACAGACCATACCGGGATTATAAGGTTGGACCACGGACGCGTAACGAAATCGACACCCACGATAGTTTGGGCGAATGGCGTCGCACATACGATTCCCAGGAGAACAAATTTAAGGTGTGACTCCTGGCATCCGCATTCGGACCTGCTCTGCGCCGCTGCGCTAGTTGATAGGCCAGCGAGCCAAGGATAGCGGTGATGCCGCCTACCACGTTGTCCATGTTTACGCCTGCGGAAAGACGGGCCAACTGCCCCAGGAAAGAAACGGCCCCACTATCATGGCAACTGTTGAACCAACGAAGGACTTCACGAGGTTGCCGCTGAAAACCCTATGGTACGCATCGAAAACTAAGTCGTTCGCGTGGGTAAAAGGGTGACCGATCTCGATTAAGCGTGCTGCTAACGCCGCATAAAGCGGGCACACCGAAACCGAAAATAACCGCGAAATTTTCGACTTAGATTAGCTGCTTAAAGTGTCCCCACGAAAGCGCTGCGCTTATCGGGGCTGCTCCAGGTGGTGCCCAGACCCTTACCCGTGAACTTATGCGCCAGCGCGTAAGCGGGCATCGCGTGGTTCAACTCCGTGAGCGGCGTATACCAGGTTATTTCGTTATGGCAGATCTGGTCGCCTTCATTGAGAGCCCGTGTCTGAATCTTCGCCAGATTGCCAGCCGTCAAAGTGGCGGCCATGCTATGCGGCGTGTTACCGTCGAACTCGAGCGAAATCGGCGTATACTCCACACGCACTACATCGCTGAATAGCGCGCCGCCCATATGCTTCGCGTACGCCTGCAGAGCCTCGCGCTGTTCCGCCGTCGCGTTCTGATCCACAATCAGAATCGATTTCGCGGGATTTGACTCCGTGTAAATATCGCCCAGCGTCGATTTCGCCTTCACCACACCCACAATCGCCAGGCCATCCAGCTTCACGCCAGACCAGCTACCGTGCGAAATTTTCCAGCCCATCACGGCCAACTCGCCGGTCAGGCCCACTTCGGAATTGGCGAAGCAGGGGCCGGTATAAACATCGGCCGTCCTGGCTTCGACATAGTTGCCTTGAACCTTGTCGGCGACGGGGAAGCCGGCCGCGAAGGCACCGGCGGAAATAAGAAGAGCGGAAGACAATAGTTTCTTCAATGGAATGCTCCTTAAAACCTGATTATAGCTGTTCGTAACACTGCCGGGCCGGATTGCATTCATACTCATCCGCCACTTTGCTATCCGGACCCAGGCAATTAAAAGTATGCTGGCACCAGAACGCGCGGTCATTGCCATGCTGCACCGTGGGGTCCCATTCGGCTTCAATGAAGAGCCCCTTCCAACGCAAATTCCGGCAGCGATCCGTGCCGATCCGGCCCAAGCCGGAACGCTCCTGCGCCATATTTAAACCTCCATGGTTAAGCCTGCTTCGCCGTCAGCGTCGCAGCAAGCAATGCCCGCTTCACAGCCACCTTGGCAAGCTGTACCTTATAGGCATTCTGGCTCAGCGGAGTTGCGCTCATCACCGCCTGCTTGGCCGCTTCTTCCGCGGTCTGCTCGTTCAATGGCTTGCCCGCCAAATATTTATCGGCTGCGGTCGCCGCGAACGGCGTCGGTGCCACATGCCCCAGCACCACGCGCGCGCTGCCGATTTGCCCGCCCGCCATCTTGAGCGCCACCGACGCGCTTGCCAGCGGCCAATCGAGCGCTTCCTTCTGCCGCACCTCATACGTCGCATTCGCCGTGGGCGCGGTGGGAATCAGAATCTCCGACAGAATCTCATTCGGCTGAATCGCCGTCTCCCGCTGCTGTTCGTTCAACGGAGCGACGAAGAATTTCTCCGCCGGAACATCGCGCATCCCGCTTGCCGATTGCAGACGGATGGTGGCACCCAACGCAATCAATGCCGGACCCAGGCTGCTCGGGCTCACGAAATAAGCCGGACCATTGTTGTTGATAATGGCGTGATATTTATTCTCGCCATCCGGCACCAGCGCCTTGCCATTCTGCGTGGCCAGCAGACCGAAACCGTTGCGGTAATACCAGCAGCGAGGCCGCTGCAGCAAGTCGCCGCCCACCGTCCCCATGTTCCGAATCTGCGGACTGGTAATGCCCATCGCCGCCTGCGCAAGCGAAGGAAACGCCTTGCGGATCGCCATATTCTCCGCCAGTTCATCCATGGTGACGGTTGCGCCGATGCGCATCCCATTGCGGCCCGTCGCAATCCCGCCATAAGATTTGATGCCCTTGATGTTGACCACCGTCTTCGGCGTCATCACAAGCTCTTTCATGGCACTGATCAGATCCGTGCCGCCGGCCAGAATCGCCGTATCGCCCCAGGTGGACCCCAGAAGAGCGAGCGCGTCCTTTTCCGCCGTCGGGCTGGCGTAAGCAAATTTTTCCATTATGCCTGTCTCCTATCCGAAGCACCACTCGCCGTCCCACTCAACGCCGCAAGCACCCGGTCCGGCGTTAGCGGAACACTTGGCACGCGCACACCGATCGCGTTTGCCACGGCATTCGCAATGGCCGCCACCACACCCACCGCGCAAGGTTCGCCCAAGCCCACTATGCCGCGCTTGTCGTTTTCGGGCGTGATATCCAGGTGCGAAATAATCTCGCCAATATCCCCAATTCCGGCCAGCTTATAGACCTCCAGATCGGCATTCAGCATCTTGCCGGTCTGGGCGTCCATAATGCGTTCTTCGAAGAGCGCGCCGCAGATGCCCATAATCGCCGCCCCGTGCACCTGCGAATCGGCCAGCTTCGGGTTCACCACCATCCCGATATCCTGCACCGTGACGAACCGCTTCATCTTCACAATGCCCGTCTCCGTATCCACCGAAACGTGCGCCATCTGGATGCCGCCCACGCCCGAAGAATTCAGCCCTTCCGGCTTGCGCTGATCGTTAATCCCCATCTCAGAAATCTTGCTCACGCCCAGCTTCGAACAAGCCGCCTTCCAGGTCAGGCTCTTCGCGGTATTGCCCTTCACCTGAATCCGCCCATCCACCGCTTCCAGTTCGTTTGGCTGGACATTCAGCACCGGCGCCGCCACTTCAAACAGCTTCGCCAGCGCATTCACCGTTGATTTGCGCGTTGATGACGACACGCCGCCCACCGTTGTGGAACCGCCCGAAGCGCCCGAAGGCGGCAGCGAATTGTCCCCAATGTGCAGCGTGATCGCGCTCATCGGCAGTCCGAAAGTTTCAGCCGCAACCTGCGTGATGACCGTGCGCGTGCCGGTGCCCAAATCCTGCGAACCGGTCTCCACCACCACCGTGCCATCCGCATTAATAGTGGTCAGGCAACGGCTGGCATGCCCGCCGCCGCCCCATGTACCGATAGCGATCCCCAACCCTTCCTTCACCGGACCCGCCCCGTTCTGCCCGCGCGGCTTCCAATACTTCTTCCACTCGATCAGTTCGCTTGCCTTGTCCAGCTGCCGTAGATAAGTCTCTTTCC
>JBBROT010000083.1:0-11081 GCA_038229155.1 Bryobacterales bacterium
ATTCCGTTGACGGTCATGATTGGTTCCTAGAATTTTTCGGGCCGCAGGAGAGCGTAAAGCAAATACGCAAACAGGCCAATAGCTACAATTCCCGCAAGTAGAAAATCCATATCTGTTCTCCTTTACAGCCGGTCACACGCTTTCGTGAAAACCCAGCAAAGGGCAAAGGCTCCAATTGCGAGCAGAAAGTAGAATGCGTCGAGTAGCATGGTTTCCCTTCCTTGAGAGTAGAAGGGCGGCCCTAAGCGGACGCTAAGGATCGTCTAAGGATTTTCTAAAGGGCTGGTTTTTGTGGGCAAATGGAACCGGTAGCCCACGCGCGGCTCAGAAATGATGTACCGCGGCTTCGCGGGATTCGGCTCAATCTTCTTGCGAATCTGGTTCACGAACACGTGAAGGTACACAACTTCGCGGCCGTAATCCGGCCCCCAAATGGCCTGCAACAATTTGCCGTGAGGGATGGCAATATTGGGATTCGAAGCCAGGTAATACAGAAGTTCAAACTCTTTCGGCGTGAACCGCACCTCTTTCCCTTGCACCGTGACATGGCGCGTGGCGAGGTTAATTTCAATGCCGTCGAAGCAGATCGCGGCGGCGTCGCTCAGCGGAGAAAGCGGCACGCGGCGCAGGTTGGCCCGGATGCGCGCGATCAGTTCCGGCATGCTGAAAGGCTTGGTAATGTAATCGTCGGCACCGGCGTCCAGCGCGGCAATTTTGTCCGCCTCCTGATTGCGCACCGTGAGCATGATGATGGCGACGTCTGACCCGCGGCGGATCTGTTCGCAGGTTTCGAGACCATTCATACCGGGCATGTTCATATCCAGCAGCACCAGGTCGAAATGCTCCCGCCGCAGCACCTCCAGGCCTTCTTCGCCGGATTTCGCATCCATCACGATGTAGCCTTGGGCCGTGAGGCTGGCCTTCATCACGCGCCGGATTTGCGGCTCATCATCGATCACAAAAATCCTGGCGTTAGTCACTCTGAGAATCTCCCGTGGCCGGAACCCGCGGCAACGTGAAGGAAAATTTCGCACCGCGCCCCGGCTCGCTCTCCAGCCAGATTTCGCCTCCGTGCGCCTGTACAATCTCACGCGCAATCGTCAGGCCCATGCCTGTGCCTGCTGTGCGCTGGCGGTCCGCCTGCCCACGGTAAAACTTCTCGAACACCGAAGCCTGCTCCGCGTCGGGAATCCCCGGCCCGTTGTCCGACACATGCACTGCGATCCACTCCTCTCGTTCTTCCGCGGATACTTCGATGGCCGCCGAAGAGGGCGAGTACTTCAAAGCGTTCACCAGAAGCTGCCTGAGCACCAACTCTGCTAAATCCAGATCGACATCCACCTCCGGCAGACCCTCTGGGATGCTCACGCGAATCGCTCGCCCATCGCACAAGTTCTTCAGCTTCGCCATCGCCGCCGAAACCAGCGCAACCACGGCGAACGGCTGCCGGTGTAGCTGAATGTGCCCTGCCCCGATGCGCGCAATTTTGATCGATTCGGTCACCAGCTCCGTAAGCCGGTCCGCCTCTTCTTCCACAATGGTCAGCAGTTCGTTCTCCACTTCGTCATGGTTTCGTTGCGAGAGCACCGTCGAAATCGCGGCCTTGATCGAGGTGAGCGGTGTCTTGAACTCATGCGCCAGCGCATCCAGCAGTGTGGATTTCAACCTTTCATTCTGCCGTGTGAACTCCGTGCGATTGATGGCTTCCTGCACGCGCGCACGCTCCATCGCGATCGCCGCCAACTGGCAAATCGCCGAAAGCACCGCGTCGGAAAGCTGCGCTCCGGCAATGCCCAGGCTGCCGATGGCGCGGCCCCCCAGGCTTACGGCACCGAAGCGGGCGGGCAGGTTCGGCATCTCGCCGCCGCATGCCACCACTCGCAGAATGGCGCTCACCTCGGTGGACGAATGAGAATCCAGCAGCGGCTCCACCGGCCCCGCATGATATGTCTTGTCTTCGGAAATGGAATAGAACGCAACCGAAGGCGCTTGAAAGACTGACGAGATCTGCTGCGCGATATGGCCCGCCAGTTTGCGTTCCGAATCGCCCAGCATTAACCCGCGGCTGAACTCATACAGCTTCGACATTTCGCGCCGGCCCGCGCCCGCCTCTTGCGCCTGCTTCCGCGCCTGCGCCGATAGGTGGCTTGCCGTAACGGCGGTTACCAGAAAGGCACCTAGCGCCACCCAGTTCTGCGGGTCCGCAACGGTTAGCGTGCCCACCGGCGGCAGAAAGAAGAAGTTATAACAGAGCATGGACGCAAGCGAAGCCGTCACCGAAGCTTCAATTCCGGCGCGCGTGGCGAATGCCAGAACCACCAGCAGATAAAAGAATGCCGCCGTCGCATTGTTTACCGCCAGAACACGGAAATCCAGATACGTGACAGCGGCCACCGCGGCCAAGGCCAGCACGGAATAGACAACGCGGCCGATAAAAGGATGAGGGCGTACCGGCATAAAGGCGCGCGAGCGGTGACTCCTCCAGTGTGGATGCCGAATGCTAAGGATGATCTTAAGTTCAGCTAAGGATTTCCTAAAGGGTACAGCAAAAGCCGCATTCTCATGATCAATATGGTGGTGGGACATCCATGCCTCAAGCAGCCAAACTCACGCCCGATGAACTGCTCCGCCAGGTGCAGGCGGAAGAGCACTACGCCCGCACGGGCCGGTTGAAAGTGTTTCTCGGATACGCTTCGGGCGTGGGCAAGACGTTCCGCATGCTGGATGAAGGCCGCCGGCGCAAAGAGCGCGGGCAAGACGTTGTGCTGGGCGCGGTGCAGCCCCGCAACTCGCCGGATTTGGATTACCTACTGAAGCAGATTCCGGTGATCCCTCTGCTGGAGATCGATGGCGTGCCCGTGATGGATGTCGAAGCCATCCTTCGCCGCAAGCCTCTGGTCTGCCTTGTGGATGGCCTCGCCTACGATAACCCGCCGGGCAGCCGCAACCCGCATCGCTGGCAGGATGTGGAGCAGTTGCTCGCGGAGGGCGTCTCCGTCATCACAACCATTAACGTGCAATTCGTGGAGGAGCTGCGCGAACAGGTTGAGGCGATCCGCGGCAAGAGCGTGAAGGTGAGTGTGCCGGAAGCCTTTCTGCATCGCGCCGACGAGATTGTTGTGGTGGATACGCCCACCGATTTTTGCGTGGCTCGCACCGCCGATTCCTACGCCACCACCGAACGCGACGAGCAGTCCCGCAAGCTTTCGCAGTTACGCGAGATCGCGCTTCTATTAGCGGCCGATGTGGTGGATGAGCAACTCGAAGGTTTCCTGCCCACCGATGGAGTAGCTCCGGCGTGGGGAACGCAGGAGCGCATCCTGGTGTGCCTCACGCCGAAGGCCAATGCGCAGCGCATGATTGAACGCGCTAAGGTCATCTGCGATCGTTTTCATGGCGAGCTGTTCGTGATCTACGTCGGCCAGAGCGATCTCACTGCTGACGGGCAGGCCGCTTTGGAACGCAACCTGGCACTTGCGCGAGCAGCCGAGGCGGAGGTGAAGTTGATGACGGGCAAGGATGCCGTCGCCACCATCATTGAATATGCGAACCAGCAGCGCATCACCCAGATCTTCATCGGCCATAGTTTGAACGAGAGTATCTGGGGCCGCTTCACCAGGACGACGGTGGATCGCTTGATCCGCGCGGCGGAGGGGATCGATGTCAAACTCTTCCCCCACTAAGGGCCGGCTGAAGGTCTTTCTGGGTTACGCCGCAGGCGTCGGAAAGACCTACCAGATGCTGGAGGAAGCGCGTGAGCTGAAGCGAAGCGCCGCCGATGTGGTGGTGGGTTACTTCGAACCGCATGCCAGGCCTGACACCATCGCGTTGATGGAGGGGCTTGAAAGCATCCCGTGCCGCGCGGTTGAATATCGCGGCACGCGCTTTGAAGAGATGGATACGGATGCCATCATCGCGCGGCACCCGGAAGTGGCCGTGGTGGACGAATTCCCGCATACCAACGTGCCCGGCTCGCCCCGCGCCAAGCGTTGGGAAGACGTGGTCTACATTCTCGATCATGGGATTCACGTGCTGACCACCATGAACGTGCAGCACCTGGAAAGCCTGAACGATCAGATCTATAACATGACTGGCGTGCGTGTGCGCGAAACCGTTCCCGATTGGGTGGTGCAGCAGGCCGCCGAAGTGGTGATGATCGATCTGACGCCGCCCGCGCTGCTGAACCGGTTGGACCGCGGCGTTGTCTACCAGGGCGACAAGATCACCAAGGCCAAGGAAAACTTCTTCAAGGAATCGACGCTGGTCGCGCTTCGGGAACTGGCGCTTCGCGAGACTGCGTTCGAAGTGGAAGCGCGTCAACCGGGCCGCGAGAACACAGCGGGCCGCGTGCTGGTCTACATCACCGGCGACGCGGCCAGCGTGCCGCTGATCAGACGCGGAAAGCGGGTGGCGGATTATATGAAGACGGAGTGTCTCGCCGTGGTCGTTTCTCCAGCCGCGAACGTAAGCCATATGGTCCCGGAACAGCGCGACCGTTTGCAGAAGAACCTGGACTTCGCGCACAACCTTCACCTGGAAACTCACGTTCTGACAGGGACCGATATCGCAGAAAATCTGGTGGCCTTCGCGCGGGAGCATGGCGTCACGCAGATCTACCTAGCCCGCCCGAAACCTTCGCCGTTGAACTTTCCTTTCAGTAAAGATCTGGTGGAAAAGGTCGCCCGCCTGGCTCGCGATATGGAAGTGACCATCGTGGCTGAACGAGCCGCCCGACGATAACAGCCGCCCACTTGTGCCGGGAATGCACACTCAAGGCGCGCCATTTCCCTTGCAATAAAAGACTTTCGGGCGTGGCAAAAAGTTTGCAAAAGATTTACAACAGCCGCGGCAACAATCTATTGAGCGGCGGGTATTCTGGGGAAAGGACAGGAATGCGGATCATGACAATCACGGAACAGGGCCTGCGATGGATCGCGGCTTTGGTTCTGGTGCTGTGGGGATGTATTGTGGCCGAAGACACAATGGTGAAGCATGCCCGCCGCGACACGGTGCAGGCGCTGATCGAGATCAGGCACATGCGCGAAGGGCAGCGTCCCGTGCCCGCTTCGCGTCCGCTGCCCGCCCCGGTTCTGGTGGCGAAGCCCGCAATTGGCTAACTCGCGCGACATTCTGGATCTGGTTCCACCCGCGGCGGATTTGAAGCTGCCGTACGGTTCTCAGCCGAGGCAATTCGGTGAATTGCGGCTGCCTCCGGGCGGCCCTCAACACCCCGTCGCCATCGTGATCCACGGAGGCTTTTGGCGGAACAAGTTCAACCTCACTTACATGGGGCACCTGTGCGAATCGTTGCGTGAGCGGGGCATTGCGACGTGGAACCTGGAATTCCGGTCCATCGGCGATGCGGGCGGCGGCTGGCCGGGAACCTGCCAGGACGTGCTGGCCGGTGCCCGGTATCTGCGTATGATCGCGAACGCGCATCATCTGGATCTCACGCGAACGGTGGCCGTGGGACACTCCGCCGGCGGGCACCTGGCGCTGTGGCTGGCGGCGAATGGCAACCCGAAACTGCGGGCGGCGATCGGCCTGGGAGCGGTGGCGGATTTGCATCGTGCTTTGGAGTTGAAGCTCAGCGACACCGTGGTGGAAGAGTTCCTGAACGGTGGCAGCATTGCGGAAGCGGACCCCATCCGGCTGCTGCCCATGCACACACGGCTGCGCCTATTCCATGGCAAGACGGACGACATTGTACCCATCGGCATCGCGGAGCGTTTCACGGAAGCGGCGCGCGCCGCCGGTGACGATGCGAAACTGATCCCGCTTGAAGGCGGCCACTTCGAACCGGTCGATCCTCGCACGTCTCAATGGCTCCTGGTGAGAGATGAGATCGCGCGAATCGTGATGGCGAGTTCTTCTTCGGCGGTGTAGAAATGCGGGGCGATGCGGATGCCCGCGCCCGGCCGGTAATCGACCAGGATATTGCGCGCGGCTAGCTCCTTCACAATGGCTTTGCCGTCCGGAACGGCTAGCGTCACGGTGCCACCGCGCTCCGCCGGGTTGCGAGGACACGCCACCGGCAAACGGGCTTCATCGGCCATCGCGATCAACTGCTCCGTCTGGCGCAGCGACTTTTCGCGGATCGCGCTCACGCCGATTTGGTTCACAATCTCATAACCGGTGCGCGCGGAATAGAGCGCCGGCACGTTCGGCGTGCCGCTCAGGAAGCGATAGGCATTGGGCGCATACTCCATCTCGCCCGGATCGAAGGCGAAAGGCTCGCGATGGGCCTGCCATCCGGTAACGGCGGGCTCAAGCGATGGCCACAAGCTTGGCTTCACATAGAGGTACGCGGCACCGGGGCCGCCGCACAACCATTTGACGGAACCGCCTGTCGCGAAATCGAGATCCAGCGCCTGAACATTCACGGGCACGGTGCCGGTGGATTGATACAGATCCGCCACCACTAGCGCGCCCACGGAATGCGCGCGCTTCACAATTTCGGCCAGATTCTGGACGTATGAACTCTTGAAGATGACGTGCGAAACGGAGACCAAGCGAGTCTCTTCATTGATGGCGCTGAGCATGTGTTCAAGGGGCACCGTCATACCGTCTTGCGAGGGCACGGTGACAACGCGAGCACCCTGCCGTTCGACGCCCTGGAAGAGGTACAGATTCGAAGGGAAGTTCAGAGACTCGGTGACGATCTTGTTCCGGCGATCCCGCCAATCGAAGCAGGAGAGGATGACCGATTGGCACACGGAGACGTTCTGGTGCATCGCCACTTCACCCGGGTTTGCGCCGATCAGCGACGCGATCAAGTTGCCTACGGTGATGGGCAAATCCCACCAGCCTTCCTCCCAGGCGCGGATGCCGCGCGCGGCCCAAGTATCGGCAAACTCATTCAGGCGATCGCGCGTGCCGCGAGGCATGGCGCCGAGCGAGTGGCTGATCATGTACGTGGTGTTCGCGAGGATGGGGAACTCATCGCGCCAGTGAAGGAGTGGATCGGTCATGCTTTGCGCCGCCAGATGTAGAACACGGGAATGCCGCTGAGGATAAATGCCATAGACCAAAGCGAAGCGGTCGGAGACTGGACGAACATGCTTCCGACGAACCATAGAGACGCCGCGATGAAGAGCACCGTGGAATAGGGGTAGCCCCACATGCGGTATGGGCGCGGGGCATCGGGGCGAGTGCGTCGCAGGATGATGACGCCGGTTGCGGTGAACGCGTAAAAGAACCAGGCGGCGAACACGGCCATGGTGATGAGGCGTTCGTAAGTGCCGGTCAGCGCCAGTAGCGCGGCCCACACGGCTTGGATGGCGATGGCGAAGGCCGGAGTTTCGAAGCGGGGATGCACCACGCCGAATTGCGCGAAGAACAAACGGTCGCGTGCTTGGGTGAAATAGATGCGCGGCGGCGTCATGATGGCACCGTTGAGCGAGCCCACGATGGAGAGCAGTATCGTCACCGTGACCAGCGTCGCACCTATGGGGCCTAGCGTTCGAAGGGCCACTTCCGCGCCCACGCGGTCTGTCGCGGCGATTTCGGGAACCGAGAGGATGTGCAGAAAGGCGGCATTGGCCAGCATATAGATCAGCGCGACAAAGGCCACGCCCAGGCCGAGCGCGAGCGGCACGTTGCGTTGCGGCCGCTCGATCTCACCGGCCACGAAGCTGACGATGTTCCAGCCGTCGTAAGCGAGCAGGCACGCTACGGTGGCCAAGCCCAGGCCGCCCGCCGTGATCTGGCTGAAGTTGGCCGGGCCGGTAAAGATGGTTCCTTTCGCGGAGAAGGCGCCCAGGATCAGGACCGACAAACCCGCCAGTTTCAGAAACAGGAAAAGTTTTTGAACGAACGCTCCGCCTTGCGTGGCGCGATAGTTGATGGCGCTTAGCAACACGATGAGCAGCACGGAAAGCCCCTTCGACCAAAGCGGCGTGAGCGGGAACAACTGCGCGGCGTAAATGGAAAAGCCAATGGCGAGCGAGGCGATCTGAGCGGCCATGGTGACGAGGAACAAAGTCCAGGCGCAGAGAAAGGCGCAGAGCGGGCCATAGGCTTCGCGCAGGAACACATACTGGCCGCCGGTGGCGGGCATCATGGCACCGAGTTCGGCAAAGGCCAGCGCGCCGAAGAACGACACGATGCCCGCCAGGAGCCATACCAGCAGAATGGATTGCGCGGAGGGCAGATGCCGCGCGATCACACTGGGCACCAGGAAAATGCCGCCTCCAATGACGCTGCCGATCACTACCGACGCCGCATCCAGAAGAGTGAGGCGCCGGGGAAGCTCTTTCACAAAATATGGAACGTGGGTTCCACCAGCACTTCAGTTTTCAGGCTGCTGGCGATATAGCATTCGCGATGCGCCACTTCCGAAAGGTGGGCCAAGCGCTCTTGTGAGGGGCCAGCGCGCACGCCGATCACGGGCCGCAGCACGATGCGCGTGATGCGGATGGGGTCGATATTCTCCGGCATCTCCGCGGTGGCGGAGTCTTCATATGAGACAACATCGAGCCGGGCTCTGGCAGCGACCGCGAGGAAGCTGAGCAGTTGGCACGATGAAGCGGCCAGCAGCAGCAACTGCTCTGGATTGAGCAGGGCGGGGTCGCCGCGGAAGGCGGGGTCGGAACTTAGTGTGAGGGCGGCGTGAGCGGGTTCAGCGGACGCTGTGTGCTGCCGGTTATAGCTGTCATAGCCCACCGCCGTGCTTCCTCGCCAGCTTACGGCCGCTTTGTAGTGGTGTGTTAGAGCCATCGTCTTAGGAAAGAACAAATATGATAACCGTCAATGAACTTGAACGGAGACTCACCGATGGTGTAGTGGCCGCAGGGCATCTCGACAAATTTCGCATCGATGTTGCGGCGCGTGATGTGTTCGCGTGTATCGCGCGAAAGGTGAATGGGGAATGTGGTGTCGTATGTGGCGTAGATGAAGAGAGACTTCTTGTTCAGTTCCGCGAAGCGATCCATGTAATGGACCGGGCTGATAGCGGACCAGGCGCGGCGCAGGCGGTCGAGATCGATATCGTTTTCGATGCCCTCGCGGATATGGCGCGTGGAGAGGCCCTGCCAGACCACATCGGCAACATAGGTGGAGCAGTGGTTGAAGACGTTGACGGAGATGCGCGGATCGTGCGCGCTGGCTAAAAATGCATAGCAGGAACCGAGGCTGGTGCCGACGATGCCGAGCCGCTCGTACCCTTGCTGCTGAAGCCAATCGTAGATGGCGCGGACATCGATGACAGCCTGGCGCGTGGCATCGATGGTGCGCGCGATATTTGAGGAGACGGCGTAATCGGCGCGTTCGAGTTCGGGCGGCATGCGGTGATCGTGATACGGCAGGCTGATGCGGAGCGCCGTGATGCCAAGCTTCGCGATACCCGCGCACAAAGCCATGTGCTGATTCAAGCTTGCGTTCCAATGAGGCAGCACCACGACCGCCCTCTTCGGCTTATTCGCGGATTGCCTGGCGCGAAAGACGCGGGCATGCACGGTGTTGTTTTCTGGATATGGCGTCGCGACGGGAGAGGTGAATTTGAGCCAGTGATCTTGCAGGCGAAAATCCGTGGGCGATTCGTAACCGTAGAACGATTCGCTTTGTGCCAGCGCGAGCACGTTCATTTCCGCGATGTAGTCTTCGGGCTCATGGCCGTTGCGCGGCTGTTCGAGCGCGGCGGGCCACTTGGCGGTCCACTCCACGCCCCAATCGAAAGGGCGAACCACGCGGTTGGTAGAACGGAAGGCGAGGCTGTTTTCCCAGCGGCTCATACGGCGGCCGTACCATCGCTTCACCATGATGTTGTGTAATGCGGCAAACTCTTTATTTTAACGGAACGTCAATCGCGCAAGAAGCGGGTGTCGTCGCTCTTGGCCAGACCAGTGAGCGGCGTGTTTAAAAACTCCATGACTGGCAGCGCTGCGCGCAAGGCTTGCGAGAGTTGCTTGTAGAGTTCGGGCGTCGTGGCAATGGCGGGTTCAAGATTCCGCCAGAAGAAGAATTGTTTGCGGCGTAGCAGGTCCGCGGCCGGGTGATCGGGATCGAAACCCTTCGGAACGCGCGTGAGTTGTTCGCCCTGCAATTCACCCAGCGTGTTGCGCAGCTTCGGTGAGCGGCAGAGTTTATCGAGCACCCGATGATGTTCGGCCAGATGATCGCGAAGTGCGCGCAACTCCTCCGGGCTGGGCCTATAGGAACCCGCCGCGAACAGCACCTCAGCCGGTGAGACATGGAAATAAAACACCGCGCTGCCGTCGCGGCCCAGGCCGTGTTTCTTGAGAGCGGCGGAAATCATGGTCTTGTACGGAGTCTTATTCTTGCTGAAGCGCGTATCGCGATAGATGCGGTAGACGCACTTCGCGGGGTCCTGCACGTAATCGGGCGCGATCTTTTCGATGTCGCGCTGAAGAGCATCGACAAGCTCCACCATGGGCGATTTCACTTTGGTGTCGAAGATTTCCTTGCGCGGCTGGAACCACTCGCGGTCGTTATTTTTCTTCAAGGCGCGAAGGAAACGGATTCCTTCCGGGGGGAAGCCGGCGAAACCGGGCTTCAATTGCGTGCTCCTTTATAATCGAGGTTCATGGCCACCACGGAAGAGATTCTTCGGAGTCTCGCCGCGATTCCCAATTTACAGATAGCAGAGCACGCGGCGCTTTCAGGATACACGCGCTTCGGAATTGGAGGGCCGGCGGATGCGGTGGTGGAGACAACAGCCGCCGAATCATTCACTTCCGCGTTGCAGGCGGTTCGCGCCAGTAAAATTCCATTTGTTGTGATCGGCGGCGGCTCCAATCTGATTGTGGCCGATGAGGGCTTTCGCGGCATTGTGCTGAAGTTCGGAGGGCACCTCATTCGCGTGGAAGGAACGCGCGCGATCGCCGAGGGTGGCGCGGTGCTGCAAGACCTGGTGGATGCGACAATCGCGGCCGGGCTGAGCGGCATTCATACCATGACGGGCATACCGGGTTCGGTGGGCGCGGCGGTGTATGGGAACGCGGGCGCGTATGGGCACTCCATCTCCGAATGGACGCGGCGGGTGTGCTTCTTCGATGGCGATAGGGAGCGCGAGTTCGACAACGCGGCGTGCGAGTTTCACTATCGCGAGAGCGTGTTTAAGA
>JBBROT010000084.1:0-11066 GCA_038229155.1 Bryobacterales bacterium
TGAGAGGCCATGCCGGTTTCCTTGACCAGATCCGCGAAAATGTGGAGGGCGGAAGGGAAAGCCTGCAGTATGGTGATGCCGTAAAGCGAGACCGCACCTGCGTAGATCGGCAGTGTCTCCTTCGTCAAATAGTAGGAAGACAATTGCAGTTCGCCGCGATACGGGTCCCACTGCCAGGGGCGCTCGCGCGTACCGATGAAGCCGCCTCGCAACACGGCCATGCGAGCGCCGGGCGTCCAACCGAAGCCGCTCCACGCATGGTGAACGAAGGCGCGCTCCACGGGGAGCATGCCCTTTACCTGATAAAAGCCGACAGGGGTGCCGGTGGTGCCGCCGGTGGTGCAGTACCTTCTGCCGGTCCTTTTCACGCTGTATGCTTCCAGTTCTTGCTGCAGCATTTGCTTGCTTGTGAACGGAAGGTGGCGGATATCGGCGGTGGACCTGATGTCTTCCACTTGAACGCCGGCTTTGCTGTAGAGTTCGCGGTAGCCTTCCGTGCTCGCGATGGCGAATCGAACGGTGTTGCGAAGCTGCTCCACCTGCCAGAGTTCAATCTGTTCCGGGCTCCAGAGCGCGCTCGCTTTCAGGAAAGCGAGCCAGGTTTTGTACGGTCCGCCTTCCCGCAATCCGCGGGGTACCAGTGACAACGCGCGCCAGGCGAGCTGTCTCGGCCTCAACGCGGCGGCCAGCATCAGCTCTCCGTCCTTTGCGGCTTGGTGTAATAGCCGCCATAGTTGGCTGTGTAGTAATAGCTGTTGGTCACATCGCGGTTCACCTGATTCAGCACCACGCCGATAACGTTAACGCGCAGCCGTTGGAGCGTGGCCAGCAGCGAAGCGACGGCCTTCTGCTGCGTCTGGCCCGCACGTGCCACAACAATCACGCCATCCACGGCGGCGGCCATGGTGAGCGGTTCGGCGAAACCGATCGCGGGCGGTCCATCCAGAATCACCAGATCGTATTCGGCGGTGGCCTCTTCAATCACACGGCCGATGCCGCGGCCCATCAGTTCAGGCGCGCAGGTGGAGGGAAGCCCGGCGGTGAGCAGATCCAGGTCCGGGTAGCCTTTCACTTTTTGTAGCAGACTCTTCCAATCGCTCTTTCCTTCCAGCACATCCACCAAGCCGTGCTGGCCGGAGATGCCGAAGCGTTTATGAAGGCTGGGGCGCCGCAGATCGCCATCGATCAGCAGGGTACGTTTATGCTGTTCGGCGTGGGCGATTGCCAGATGGGAAGCACCCGTGGATTTGCCTTCGCTCGCATTCGAACTGGTCACCAGAATCGAGCGCAGGTTGCGATCGAAATCGCCTAGCAGGATAGAGTTGCGCAGTGTACGAACGGCTTCCTGAAACTCAGACTGGCGCTGATTGGCGGCTGCTTGAGCGGGCACCAGGCCGCTGCTGCCGGAATCGCCTGTGATCTGGTTGCGCCAGTTGCGGACGCTGGGCAAGCTGCCCAGCACCACGGTATTCATGCCGCGGGAAATCTGTTCCGGATCGCGCACGGTGTTGTCCAGGACATCGGCCGTGATAGCGGCGGCGACAGCCAGCAGCAGAGCGCAGATGAAGGCGACTCCCAAGTTGAGCGGAATGTTGGGGAAGATTGCTTTGTAAGCCGGACGCGCCAGATCGGCGATGCGGATGGAGCTGTTCTGGAAGCTGGTGTTGATGGTGGCTTCCTTAATCTTGCGTACCAGCTCTTCATAGAGCTTCTTGTCAGCTTCGGCTTCGCGCTTCGCAGTCTGGTATTCAAAGCTGCGCGCGTTCAGATGATCGAATTCAGATTTCGCCTGATGCACGGCGTGTTCTCCCAACGCTTCGCGATTGAGAGCTTCGGAATATTCCACTTGCGCGCGCTGCGTGATCTTTTCGCGCATAGCGGTAATGTTCTGCTTGATCTCCGCAATCTGCGCTGCGCTTCGGCGGTTCTCAGGATGGTTGGCCGCGAAACGGCTGGCTACTTCCGCATACTTCTCTTCCGCGTCGCTCAGCTTTTCCGAGAGGCGCCGCAGCGCTTCGCCTTGCAGCGAAACCTGACCTGCTTCCATGCTGCCGCCTCGCACCGATTCATACGCGGCCTGCTTCTTCATGCGCTCGCCCTGCGCGTTCGTGAAATCGGTATTGAGCTGCAGCAGGCGTGAGGAGAGGATGCTGGTCTTCTCATCCGGATTGATCACGTTCAGCTCGCGTTCGAATGTGGTGAGCGCGGCACCGGACCGCTCCATCTTGGCTTTCAACTCTTCCAGCTGCTTTTCCATGTAGATGGAAACGCTGGCTGAAGAGTTGTAGCGAATCTCATAGGTATGCCGGAGGAAGCTCTGCGCGACGGTGTTGGTGACATCGGCGGAGAGTTGCGGGTCTGGCGAACGGTAGTTCACCAGCAGCAGATACGTGTTCGGCGGCCGCGAGATCTTGATCTGCTTCAACAGAATTGGCGCGTTGCCGGCGGTGCGCCGGCCTTCTTCCGAGCGTGCTTTGAACTGTTGCTCCAGTTCCAGCAGCTTGTACTTTTCAGCCACCGGCCGCAGCACGGCGTCAGAGGTGAGCAGCCGCATTTGTGTGGCAAGAAACTGGTCTGAATCGTTGGCGGCGGCGCGCGTGGCATCCTGACCGATCAGCGCCGAGGGGCTCTGGCGATCGACATCGATTACGGTGGTGGCTTCGTACATGGGCGTCAAACGCTTCGAGACAACAAACGTAGCCAGAACGCTGGCGGCAACGAAGGCTAGAATGCGCCAGCGATTGCGCCGGACGATCCACAAATAATGGCTGAGCGGTACGGAGCTCTCGTCTGTGTTTTGATCGCGATTGTTGCCGTTTCCATAAATCTCGGCAAGGATCGCCAGGCTATTCTGCACGGACGTATCCGCGGGTATCAATTTGTTCGTCATTTAACGTCTCCACACCAAAAGGCCGGATGCCGTGGCGCTGCTGAAGCCCAGAGCCTTTTCTAAAACGCCGGTCGTTATGCGTTTGGTGGTGTTGTCGGGAATATACAGAATGTCGTTCGGCATCAGAACCACATCAGGGCTTTTGCGCGACATAATCTTGCTCAGTTCCACGGGAATATCGTGCTTTACGCCGCCATCGTCGCGGCGGTAAATGTATGCCGTGTTGTAGGCGAATGGCATCAGGCCTTCGGCGTATGCGAGGGCTTTCAAGAGCGTGCATTCGTTCTTGCCGCCGATGGGGTAAGCGCCGGGCTTCTTCACATTGCCCACCACGAACACTTTGCCCGATTCCGGCACGCGCACTTCTTCGCCGCCGGTCAGGGTCACGTTGAAGAGCGGGTCGGCGTCATCGATCAGGCTTTTGACGGGGATTCGGCGCACCAGGCCGGGTTCGCCGTCTTTACCCGTGCGAGCTACCGTAAGTAGAATTTCGCTACCAGCTTCGGGGCTCAAGCCGCCGGCGCGCGCAATAGCGTCCAGCAGCGTCACGTTGCCGATGGCTTGAAACTTAAGCGGCGTTTTCACCGCGCCGGCCACGCTAATCGGGCGGCTGGCATATTCAGCCATGGTGACGGTGACGACAGGGTGAACCAGAATCTTTTCCTGATCGAGCGCTGCCGCGATGGCTTCTTCCAGTTCGGCGGGCAGCATTCCTTCGGCGGTAATGCGGGTCTTCAGCATCGGCAGATGCAGTTGGCCCGTGGGACCCACCCGGTACGTCCGCGACATTTCCGGCGCGTCGTAAATGGAGAGCGCCACAAGATCGTTCGGTCCAATTTTCTGGACTTGCAGATTTGGTGCGGAGGTGTCGGAAACAGGCGCAATGGGGCGGTCTTGAGCCCACGCGGCGGTAAGGCTCAATAGGGCAAATGTGACGGCGGCGCGGAGAGGGCGAAACTGTTTGGGCATAAGGGGAACTCCACTTTCAAACAGGCAAGTGCTCACCCTGCCAAATATTTCTCCCGGGCGGCGAAGATTGTTTACTATTGATGGGCACTAGGGCTGTGAATGGGAAGAGTGCTCAGCGCCGGGGTGGGATTGACGGCGTTACTGCTGGCGGGGATTGCTGTGTGGGGGTCGGTGCGGCCGTTTCCAGACGACGCGGAGAGCAACCTGAGGCGTGCCGACCGGGCGGGCTTCGCGCGAGCCGCGGCACTGAGCCCGATGAGCGCCGCGCCCTGGATGGAGTTGGGGTTTCTGGAGGAGCAGGAAGGCAAATTCGCGCGGGCTGAGGCCGATCTGGTTCACGCGGGTGCTCTCGATCGCGGCTACCTGCCCCGCTGGACTTTGGCGAATTTTTATCTTCGGCATGCGGACGCGCGAGCCTGGCCCCTGTTGGCGGAAACTTTGCGAATCGCACTTCACGGCGGGCAGCCCACGGCGTCATTGTTTGAGACGTGTTGGAATTTCCGCCCCGATGCGGACTTTCTGCTGCGCGAGGTGGTGGGGAGCACGCCCGAAGCGCTTCGATCTTACCTGGAATTTCTGCTGGATACGAATCGCGGAAACGCTTTACTCGCTCCGGCGTTGGCATTGGGAAACTCCGCCGAAAAAGGCGATGACGAAATTCTGTTGCGAGTCTCAGACCGGTTACTCGCGGCGAACGACCCCGCCGGTGCCCGCACAATCTGGGACCGTGCGATCCCGCCGGATGCATCCGGAGAACTGCTCACCAACACGCGCTTTCAAACCCCCCGGCAGCTCGGCTTCGATTGGCGCTACAACTCGATCCCGGAAAGCCGGATCGTCTTCGACGGCTTTGCCCGTTTCGATTTGACAGGGCGGCAACCCGATCCGCTGGAACTGCTATTCGAGACCGTGCTTATGAAACCGGGCTCGTACACTCTGAGTTGGCAAGCCAAGCAAGACCCGTCGCAAGCACCGGCCGGATTCTTCTGGCAAGCCACCGACGCCCGCTCCAGAGCGGAATTGTTTCGCCATGCTTTGCAATCGTCAGACGATTGGCGTAAAGACAGCAAACAATTCGTCATCGCCGCCGGTACCCTGGTGCGGCTCGCGCTACATACGGGCCGGACCCCTGGACACTCTCGATTCGAAGGCACGGTGTGGCTGAATCATCCCAGCCTGAAGGCGCAATGACTTATCTTCTGCTGTTCACCCTGATGTACGCGGTGTTGGCCGCGGGGCTGCCCAGATTGTGGGCGGTCACCATTCCGCAGGTCTGCTTGTTCGCCAGCGTTGCCTGGGTGGCTTATCGCAAGTTCCGCGAGGGCACGCGCCCGCGTTTTCCATTTTTCCTGGCAGCGCCCGCGGCAATGGTGGCAATCGGTGCGGCGCAGTTGGTGGCGCATTCCACCGCCTACGCATTGCCCACAGCCCGCGCGACACTCGATTGGGCCGGATATATGGCCTGCGGGTGGCTAGCGGTGCAGGTGACCCGCGCGCGAGCCGGCCGTGAACGCATCATGTTGTGGTGGGCGTGCTTCGCGGGCGCTGTGGGCGCGTGCGCCATCCTTACCGCGTTCACCTCACCGTTTCATTTGTTCTGGCTGGTGCCGGTCCGGTTCGAGCAGGTTTTCGGGCCCTACGTATACCGAAATCATCTCGCGGGCTTTGTGGAGTTGTCGCTCCCGGTGGTGGTTTACCTGGCCGTTAGCGAAACGGAGCGAAGGGCCTAGTTTCTCGCCATTGCCGCCGTTCTTGTATCGTCGGTTGTAGTCGCGGCGTCCAGAACGGGCTTGATACTGATCGGCATCGAGCTAATCCTTCTGCTCGCGCTAGCCGCAAAAAAGCGCTGGCTCACGCCGAAAGCTTCACTCGCGTTCGGGCTCGCGCTGGCGTCATGCTTACTGGCCGGGGCGGCCATCACAGGGTTCTCAACAGTAGAAAAGCGGTTTGCGGAACAGCACCCTTTCCAGGTTCGGCATGAGATTCTGCTCTCCACTCTGGATATGGCCCGCGCCCGTCCTGTAACCGGTTGGGGGCTGGGCAATTTCCGGACGGTATATCCCGCTTATGGCCGCATCGACCCGGGCGTACTGGTCAACGAAGCTCACAACGATTGGGCGCAGTGGGCGGCCGAAGGTGGCATCCTTGCCGCAATCGCCATGTTCTTGTTCGCGCTCTGGTCCGTTCGGGCCGGCATACGAACGGGATGGGCGCTGGGCGTGGCTGTTGTCTTCTGCCACGCCTTTCTGGATTACCCCTTCGAAGAGCCGTCGCTGGTGCTTCTGGTTATGCTGCTTTCCGCGCTTGCATGGAACTGCGCGAACCTTGAAGGAAGCTCGCAATCGCATCGGCACAACGTTCCGCCGCGCAACCGTCCCACAACTCCGGAATCGAGCCCTGCTTAGGCCGGTCCTGCTGCTCGCGCCAAGCGCGCAGAATCGAGTGAGTGGATGTCCCCGCCAATACATTCGTCCCCTGCGAAATGGTGATGGGGCGCTCCGTATTTTCACGCAGGGTCAGGCACGGGATGCCGAGCGCGGTGGTCTCTTCCTGGATGCCGCCGGAATCCGTCAGCACTACCGCGCTGCCTTCCATGAGGGCCAGAAAATCCAGGTAGCCTAACGGACCGGCCATGTGCAAATTGTCCGGCATTTCCAGGCCCGATGCCAGAATCCGCTCGCGCGTGCGGGGGTGCACGGAGAACCACAGGGGCAACTCGTCAGAGATCTGCGCCAGCGCTTCCACAATGCCGGTCAGCACCTTGGGATTGTCTACATTTGAAGGACGATGCAGAGTAACCACGCCATAAGCTCTACCGGCCGGAACGCCCAGGCGCTCGCGAGTATCGCGCTCCTTGGCCTTCCGCATATGGAACCGCAACGAATCGATCATCAGGTTGCCCACGAAGCGAACCCGATCGTGTTGCGCGCCTTCCCGCACCAGATTCATCAGCCCGGTCTCTTCGGTCACCAGCAACAAATCCGCGATGGCATCCGTCGCCAGGCGATTAATTTCCTCGGGCATGGAGCGGTCGAAACTGCGCAGCCCGGCTTCCACGTGGATCAGCGCCGCCCCCATTTTCTTCGCCACCAGCGCGCAGGCCAGCGTGGAGTTCACGTCACCGACAACAATCACGGCTTGCGGGCGTTCGGCTTCCACCAGGGGCTCAAAGCGTTTCATGATCTCGCCGGTCTGCACAGCGTGGGAAGCGCTGCCCACGTGCAGGTTGTAGTCCGGGGTTTTCATTTCCAGATCCCGGAAAAACGAATCGGACATGTCTTCGCCATAGTGCTGGCCGGTATGCGCCAGAATCGCGTGGAACTCGGCTGGACGTGCCGCAAACTCGCGCATCAGCGGCGCAATTTTCATGTAGTTCGGTCGCGCGCCGGCAACAACAATCACTTTCGAAGGGTTCATCGCTGAACCTGAAGTGCTTTCGCGAACAGGAATCCTCTCACGAATTCAATCGCGGGGCTCCAGCGCCCCCAGCGTGGTGACGAATTTTGCCACTTCGTCCGTCACCACCATGGCATCCGCCCTATTCTGGCAAAACAGGATGCCGGTAATGCCTTTGACCGGATCCACCCAGCCATGCGTCTGGTAATAACTTCCGTGTCCGAAGGTGCCCGCGGAATGATTGCGGAAGATTCCGTTCGGCGTGGTCACCAGTGAAAATCCGTAGCCGTAGCCCATGCCGGGAAGGAAGCCGGCGTTGCGATCCTCCGTTTGCACGGCCACCATCGCTCGCGCGCTCTTTTCAGAAAGGATGCGTGAGCCCCGCGCTTTGCCCCCATTGCGGATCATCTCGTAGAAACGCCAGAGGTCCAGCGCGGTGGTCTGCAATCCATTTTCGGGCGACGTATAGTTGAGGTGCCGGTTTAACGGGTCATCCATCTCGCGCGAAACCACCCCGTCGGCGATGCGGTAGATGGCGGTCAAACGCCGCTGCTCCGCTTTTGGCACGCGGAAATAGCTGCTGGTCATGCCCGCGGGGTCCACAATCTTTCTTCGCACGAACCGCTCGTACTCCATGCCGGATACCAGTTCCACAATGCGCCCCACCATCGCCAGGCCGCCGTTGCTGTAAGCCCAGCCCGCTCCCGGTTCGTAGCCCAGTGGGTTGCGCGCCGCAAAGCGGGCCACGTCGCTCAAGGTGAAATCCGTGCTCAGAAACTCGGTGGAGAAGGCATCCACCAGCCCGGCGGAATGCGCCATCAGTTGCCACAGCTTTGGGTTCGTTTCCGGTTTTCCGCCATTTGCGAAACGAACGCCCGCGAACTCCGGAAGGTAGCGCTCCACAGGATCTTCGACGCGAAGCTTGCCCTCATCCACCAGACACATCAGCGCCGCGCAAGTGACGGACTTCGTCATCGAGAGCACGCGAAAAATAGAATCCTTACGCATGGGGATGCGCGCTTCGCGGTCCTGCCAACCGAACGCGCGATAGCTTGCCAGCTTGCCGTTGCGGGAAATCAGAATCACGGCCCCCACGGTCTTTCCCAGCGTGACAGACTCTGAGACTTCGCTTTCGATCGCCGCGACTTGTTCCGCGCGCAACCCTGCCGCCATGGGGTCCGCGCGAGGTGCGGGAAGAGGCAGCAGGCGATGCAGCCACTGGGGAGCAATCATTCGCGAAGAAAGGAACCCGCAATGCTTCGCAACGGCGCAGTGATTCGCCAGGAGAGCGATTCGGTAAGGCCCTCCGCGCGAGCCTGCTGTGCCGCTGCCAGGTGTTGCAGATTCAACAACGCCGCATCTTTCAGGGCAACTCGTTGCTGCAGTTGCTCCAACTCAGTTCGCAGCACTTTGATGGTTTGCCGCCGGTCTGAAAGCTGCGTCCTGGAAAACGTCAAATCCCATTCCAGGCGCGTGCGAATATTCTCCTCACGCGTGACACTCGCACGAAGCCCGGTCGCGTGCGCGCGCCACTCGCTGAGTTCGGCCTGCAATTGCGCACTTGCCGCCTCCAGCGCGGCCTTCTCGCTTCTGAGGGCCTCAAGCTGTTCTTCACTCACCTGCGTCGCGGGGGCCGCGCGCTGAGCCAGAAGTGCGTCGCGCACCTCCTCCAGGCTGAAGCCGATCCGCATGGTGATTTCCACAGTGAGCGGTGCCCGCGCTTCTTTGGCGCCGGGCACATGAATTACGATTTGCGGATCGTTACCCCAACTGAAAAAACGAGGCGCCTCCCCCGAAGCAAACGGCAGCAATTGGTGCTGACCGTCCAACGCGGAGAGCTGTTGCGTGTCCATCTGAAGCAACGCGCTCCCGTTGCCGTCGCGAACCGTCAGAGCCGAAAGTTCAATCCAGGCCGGGCGATTCACAGGGTCAATGCGGATCGCTCCCCCGGGCGCGCCGTGGGGCAATTCCACAACATAGTTCTGCCACATTCCGCCTTCTATGTTGGCTACCACACTGTCTTTTTCCACGAACCCTGTACCGGCCCCGGCGGGAAACACTTGCAGATACGGCCTGTCGGCATCGGCCGCGGCTTGCGCCGTTTTGGGGCTGCGTTCCCGGAAGTTCAGCAAATCGGCCGCGTCATAATATTTTTCGCGAATGCGGTCCGCCGTCTCCGCATCCGCCTCGAAGAGCAGTTTGAGAAATGGAGAAGTTGCTTCACCGCCGGGCTTCCACAAAACTCCCAGGCCCCACCAGTGGTGGAAGGAGAAGCTGGGGTATTCGCGCGCGAGTTCTTCCCACAACCGCCACACTTCAAAATCCGCATGCCGCACATTCACGTCATGCAGCAGCACCACGCCACCCGGCTTCACTTTCGGAAACCAGGAATCGAAATCGTGCTTCACCGCCGCGTAGGTGTGAAGCCCGTCGATATGGAGCAGGTCAATCGACTCCGGCGCAAATAGCGCGTTGGCCTGATTGAATGTATCGCGCACCAGCGTGGAAAATCCGGCGTATTCCTGCTGGTTATAACCATCCACTTCGCGGTAAACATCTTCGCCATAAAAACCGGCATGCGCGTCGCCTCGCCAGGTATCCACGGCAAAACAGCGGCAATCCAAGCCACACTCCCGCACAGCCTGGCAGAAACCGAAGTAACTCTCGCCATAGTGCGTGCCCAACTCCACCAGCAGGCTTGGCTTCACAGTGCACACCAGGTCGCTGGCGAACGGCAGGTGGCCGGACCATGTGCCCAAATTGCCGGGGCGGTATCGCTTAGGTGAAAAGCGGCGAACCGGCAGCGCGAAGAATGAAGTCATGTGTAGGGGCTTAGGCAAGATTGTAGTAGTCCCGCAACATATTAAGGTAGCCTGTACCGCGCGCGCAAGGTTCCGCCGTGCGTAGTTGAGCCGCCCGCACAAGCGCCTCATTGATGCGCGCCGCACCCGCGCCGAGCGGCAGCAGCACGCCGGTCACGCCGGTCTTCGCCGCGCGCATCCGTTCGGAAATTGTACCCAGGTCGAACGCCACGGGCACCAGACCGCAGCGCATGGCTATGGATAAAGTGTAGGAATACGTTTCCGGCCACACGCTGGGAAGCAACGCTACTCGAACCCCCAGGCGTTCAATTAACCGGTCCACATCGCTTTCATCGTAAGGCCCGGTGATCTCTACATTCGGCAGGCGGCTGAATTGGGAATCGTCGCTTGTGGAACCCACCACCACAAAGGCCAGCGGCAGATCCCACTCCAGCGCATGCGCCGCGCATTCCCGCAAAACGCGCAAGCCCTTGTGCCCCGATAGTCGCCCGATAGTCGCCACCCTCACCACTTCACCGGCAGCAAGCGGCTCCGTCCGCCATTCCGGTTCGCCGATCCATTCCGGGTGTGGGCGCACCACCAGATTGGGTAGTTCAAAATGCCGCCGCATCCGGTCGCGCGCATCCTCCGACGGGCAGAACAAACGCCGCGCGCCGGCCAGATCTTTTTGAGACTGCTCGATCAGCGCGGAAACGCCTCCGCCCGCGCAGGTTTCGCACACGCTCACCGGCGGCTCACCGCAATACTCACCGGAGCCGTTCACGAGATTCACGCGAGGGCAGAACCACGCGTAATCGTGGATTGTGACATCGTACGGCACACTGAGCTTTCCGGGCAGCGCGAACAGTTCGCGCGGAATGCCCACGTTCGAATGAATATGGACATGCGTCACAGGCAATCGTTTCAGATCGCGCACCAGCAGGTCGAACTCGGCATCCACGCTGTACCGCAGGTTTTCGATACCCTGAAGCGCGCCGGTGGTGAGCGAA
>JBBROT010000085.1:0-11058 GCA_038229155.1 Bryobacterales bacterium
CTTTGGTTGGGCGCGTATCAAGCGCTGGAGCGGCAGGTGCTTGCCGGTGCCGTGGACATGATTCCGTACAGCGAAATGCTGGACTTGGTGGTGGTGGACGGGCGCGCGCGCGGCATCGTGACCCGCGACCTGTTGACGGGAAAGATTGAATCGCACGCGGCCGATGTGGTGGTGCTGGCGACGGGCGGCTACGGCAACGTGTATTACCTTTCGACGAACGCGAAGGGGTCGAATGCGACGGCGATCTGGCGCGCGCACAAACGCGGCGCGCTGTTTGCGAACCCGTGCTTCACGCAGATTCATCCGACGTGTATTCCGGTGTCGAGCGAGTATCAATCGAAGCTAACGCTGATGAGCGAATCGCTGCGCAACGACGGGCGGATCTGGGTGCCGAAGAATAAAGTTGAGAAGCGGCCGCCGGACCAGATACCAGAAGGCGAGCGCGATTATTATCTGGAGCGGCGCTACCCGAGTTTCGGCAATCTGGTGCCGCGCGATGTGGCGAGCCGCAACGCAAAGATGGTGTGCGACGAAGGGCGCGGGGTAGGTCCGGGCGGGCTGGGCGTGTATCTGGATTTTTCAGAATCCATCAATCGGCTGGGGCGACACACTATTGAAGAGCGTTACGGAAATTTGTTCGACATGTATGAGCGCATCACCGGCGAGGACCCTTACCGGGTGCCGATGCGTATCTATCCGGCGATCCATTACACGATGGGCGGCTTGTGGGTGGACTACGAATTGATGACCACTATTCCCGGCCTGTTTGCGCTGGGGGAGGCTAACTTTTCCGATCATGGCGCGAACCGTTTAGGGGCCAGTGCGTTGATGCAGGGCTTGAGCGACGGCTATTTCATCGCGCCGTACACCATCGGCAATTATCTGGCGAGCAACAAGCTGGAGAAGGTGACGGCGGAGCACCCTGAGTTCGTGAAAGTGCGCGCGGAGGTGGCCGGGACCGTGGACAAGATGCTTGCGATCAACGGCAAGCGGACCACGGCTTCGTTTCACAAAGAGCTGGGGAAGATTGTGTGGGATGAGTGCGGCATGTCTCGCAACGCGGCGGGTCTGCGGAGCGCGATCGGGCGCATTCGCGCGCTGCGGGAGGAGTTCTGGCGCAACGTGAAAGTGGCGGGCGAGGCTGACGATTTGAATCCCTCGATTGAAGCAGCGGGGCGCGTGGCGGATTACTTCGAACTGGCGGAACTGATGTGCATCGATGCGCTGGACCGCAATGAAAGTTGCGGCGGACATTTTCGCGAGGAGTACCAGACGCCTGAGAACGAGGCCATGCGTAATGACGAAGAGTATTCGTACGTGGCCGCGTGGGGCTATGGCGGGGCGGGCGGTGAGCCGGAGTTGGTGAAAGAGCCGC
The DNA here is from genome assembly GCA_038229155.1 of Bryobacterales bacterium. Taxonomy (GTDB): domain Bacteria; phylum Acidobacteriota; class Terriglobia; order Bryobacterales; family Bryobacteraceae; genus JALYXI01. The sequence continues at coordinate 1,376 of JBBROT010000085.1, forward strand.
TCAATTTTGAACGCGTCCATCCTTCGCAGCGGAGCTACAAATAAATGAACCTGACTCTGCATGTATGGCGGCAGCGCCGCTCGACGGAGAAGGGAAAGATGGTCCGTTACGAGGCGAAGGATATGAGCCCGGACATGTCTTTCCTGGAGATGCTGGACGTGGTGAACGAAGGGCTCATCTTGAAAGGTGAAGAGCCGATTTCGTTTGAGCACGATTGCCGTGAGGGCATCTGCGGCTCCTGCGGATTCATGATCAATGGTGTGGCGCATGGGCCGGTGCAGGGAACTGCTGTGTGCCAGTTGCATATGCGCCATTACAAAGACGGCGACGTGCTGTATCTGGAGCCATTCCGCGCGCGCGCGTTTCCGGTGCTGAAAGATCTGGCGGTGGACCGGCGCTCTTTCGACAGGATTATTGCGGCGGGCGGATATATTTCCGTGCCCACGGGCAGCGCGCCGGATGGGAATGCGATTCCGGTGCCGAAAGACAGGTCGGACCGCTCGATGGATGCGGCGGCTTGCATTGGGTGCGGGGCTTGTGTGGCCGCGTGTCCGAACGCTTCGGCGGCGCTTTTCACAGGTGCCAAGATTACGCATCTTGGGCTGCTGCCGCAGGGGCAAGCGGAGCGGCATCATCGCGCGATGAAGATGGTGGAACAGGGCAACCAGGAACTGTTCGGGAGCTGCACCAACATCGGCGAGTGCGAGGCGGTGTGCCCGAAGGAGATTCGGATTGAAGTGATCGCGGTGATGAATCGCGATTATTTGCTGGGTGCGTGGAAGAGCCGGGAGAGCTACCGCGACGATGTTCCGGCGGAGCTGCCGAGAGCGGGGGGCAGGACGTAGGTAGAGTTCCGGTTTGCATTACCGTGGTAATGTGAAGTGTGAAGCTGGCGCAATCAAAGGTTACGTCGCAAGGGCAGATTACCGTTCCCTCTGAAGTTCGAAAGAGGCTGGGGATTGAACCGGGTTCCGTGGTGGAGTGGGATGAGGAAGGGGACCGAATATTTGTTCGGCGTGCGGGAAAATATACTTCTTTGGAGATTCACAAGATATTATTCCCGGATGGGCCTCCAGAATATCGTTCCCTGGAAGAATTGAAGGAGGGGATAGCCGAATACATTCGCGAAAAGCATGCAGGCCGCTGACACGAACGTCTTAATTCGGGTTCTGATCCGCGACAACGAGACCCAAACACTTGCGGCTGACAAGTTTGTTAAATCAGAGACTTGGATCTCGGTTGTCTGTCTGGCGGAAACGATTTGGGTAATCAGCAAGATCTACAGTTACAGCCGGTCAAGAATTGCCGATGCACTTGAGATGTTGCTGAACCACGAAAGTTTCGTGCTCCAAGACGCGCAAGTAGTCGGCGCCGCCCTCGATCTTTTCCGCGCTCGTCCTTCGCTTGGTTTTTCCGATTGTCTGATTTTAGAAGCAGCTCGGAAAGCCGGCCATCTGCCTCTGGGTACCTTTGATCGCGCCCTTGCACGCTGCGAAGGTGCTCAGAAGCTTTAAGCTTGTTGGCCGCCGAACCTTTCGCTGCGAAACGCGCCGCGGAAGCGTTCCCGCTGTTCTGGGGACATTCGATGTCTGCCGCCCATCCGGTGCGGGACTAAGCCTCGCAAGCCTCCGAATAGCAGCCAACTGAGGCCCATCAACCCTACCGCCTGCCAGAAGGTGATGGGGCGCAAGCCGAAGATTTGAGGCACCAACCAATTCCATAATTGAAGGACCGCCTGGCCGAAGCCGGCGATCCAGATTGTCAGTAGTAATGCGATTCCGAAACCCTTTCGAATCCAACGTGCTTGTCTCATGGTTTTCTCCCGTTCGTGTCTTGTAGTTTTCGTCGAAGGTTGAGGACCGCGTAGCGCTTGCGCGAAAGCAGCGTGTTGATGCTGACGCCTGTTTCGGCTGCCAACTCTTTGAAGCCGCGGCCTTCCACTTCATGGGCCAGGAAGACTTCGCGCTGTTCATCGGGAAGCTCGTCGAGAGCGTCCTCGATTTCTTCGCGCAGTAAGCCTCGCCAATACAACGTGTCAGGCCCGTCATCGGGAGAAGGCATGTTATTGAGCTGCGCGCGGTCAGGCGGCAGACCGCGCGCGCTTGCCTTGCGAAACGCGTCGGTGATGCGATTCCTGACCACTCGAAATAGCCAGGCACCGGCGTTTTCAATCGGCTTCATCAGCCGGTATGCCACCACCAGTTCGTAGAAGGCGTCCTGCAAAATGTCTTCCACGTCGTTCCTGTCCGCGACGTGCTTCTGGATGAAGCTCTTCAGCCGGTCGCGCTGTTCGGCGATGGTTTGCGTTGCGCGTTCGTCCTGGCCGCCGGATACCGGATTCAGCACTTGTTCCAACCTTCACCTATGTAAACGAACGAGCGAGGGATTTATTGTAAGCAGGTTCTACGGATCGTCTACACTGGCCAAAGTGTCGCGTTATTTTCTCAGTTTCATTCTGACCCTCTTCGTGTTGCTCAGCAGTCCCGGCCTTGCGAAATCGAAAGCGAAAAAGAAAGCAGCCAAGCCAACTCCGATGCCGTTTCACAATCCGGTGGGCACGGAGCCGCTCTCTGGGATGCCGGTGCTGCTCGATCCGAACGATCTATATGCGGCGGACCGCCCGAATGCGCTCAGCCCGGTGGTCCAGCGTTTTCCATCGCGCGTGTATGTGCCAAACAGCGGCAGCAACACCGTGGACGTGATCGATCCGAAGACGTACAAGGTGATCGACCACTTCGATGTGGGAAGGCAGCCTCAGCACGTGGTGCCTTCTTGGGATCTGAAGACGCTTTGGGTGCTGAACGATTTGGGCAACAGCCTGACGAAGATCGATCCGATGACGGGCAAGAAGGGCGAGACGGTGCCTGTCGAAGACCCTTACAACATGTACTACACGCCCGATGGCAAGTACGCGATGGTGGTGGCGGAAGCGAAGGCTCGGCTCGATTTTCGCGATCCGGCGACGATGAAGCTGATCACGTCGATGCCGGTGCCGTGCAAGGGTGTGGACCATGTGGATTTTTCACCGCGCGGACGCTATCTGCTGGCGAGTTGCGAATTTTCCGGCAAGATTGTGAAAGTCGATATCAAGGAAAAGAAGGTGGCTGGGCTGCTGTCGCTGGGCGTGCGCCGCGCTATGCCTCAGGACGTGAAGCTCTCGCCCGACGGCAAGACCTGGTATGTGGCGGACATGATGAGCGATGGCGTGTTTCTCATCGACGGCGACAACCTGAAGGTGCTCAATTTTATTCGCACGGGGAAGGGGGCGCATGGGCTGTACGTGAGCCGCGATTCTAAATCGCTTTACGTTTCGAACCGCAGCGAGGGCAGCATTTCCGTGATCGATTTCGCGACCAAGAAGATTGTGCATACGTGGCGCATTCCCGGCGGAGGCAGTCCGGATATGGGCGGCGTATCGGCTGACGGCAAGGTGCTGTGGCTGGCCGGGCGGTGGCATTCCGAGGTGTATGCAATCAGTACGGAAGATGGCAAGCTGCTGGCGAAGGTGCCGGTGGGAAAGGGTCCGCACGGGCTATGCGTATACCCGCAGCCGGGGCGTTATTCGCTGGGCCACACGGGCATTTTCCGCTAGGTGTATCCTAAGTTTGAGTATCCGTTATGACACACAAGATTCGAAATTTGGCTCTGTCAGCCGCCGCCGTTATGCTCTGCGCGGTTTCCGCCTCCGCGCAGGTTTCCGCCCTGGAAGGCATCGTGAAAGGCGATGACGGTCAGCCGATCAAAGCCGCCGTGGTGCACATCGAGCGCAAGGACATTAAGGGGAAGTACGACGTCAAGACCGACAAGAAAGGGCACTACGGTCACTATGGTCTGCCGCTGGGTACCTATAAGGTCAGCGTGGAAGTGGATGGCCAGGTGAAAGACAGCGTCGACAATGTCAGGACCAAACTGGGCGACCCTACGCCGCTGAATTTCGATCTCAAAGATCAGAAGAAGGAACAGCAGGCGCTGGCGAAGGCTGTCGAGACCGGCAGCCTGAGCAAGGAGCAATCTCAAAAAATGACGGCCGAACAGAAGGCTGCTTTTGAGAAGGCGAACAAGGCGCGCGAGGCTGATATCGCCAAGAATAAGGCACTCAACGACGTTTATAATGCGGGCAAGGATGCGCTGGCCGCGAAGCAGTACGACGTGGCGGTGGACAACTTCAACAAAGCCAATGAAATGGACCCCAAGCAAAACGTGATCTGGGCACAGTTGGCCGAAGCGTATATGGGCCAGGCGGCTTCGAAGACCGGAGCGGAAGCCGATGCGCCTCGGCAGAAGGGCCTGGAAGCGTATGCGAAGGCGATTGAGTTGAAGCCGGACGATCCGGCTCTATTCAACAACTATGCACTGGCGCTGGTGAAAGCCAAGAAGGTGAATGAAGCGCAGGATGCTTTGAACAAGGCGGCGCAGTTGGACCCCCCTGGCGCGGTTCGCTATTACTATAATCTGGGCGCGGTGCTGGTGAATGCGAATCAGAACGACGCGGCCGCGGAAGCTTTCAAGAAGGCGATCTCATCGTACGATCAGGCCAAGGTTGCCGGTGCGCCTCCGGCCGATATCACAAAGAATTATGCGGAAGCCAGCTATCAGCTTGGTATCACGATGCTGTCGAAGGCGGCGACCGATCCGAAGACGGGCAAAGTGACGCCGCTTCCCGGTACGGAGGAGACCTTTAACCGCTATCTGGAGCTTCAGCCCACCGGCCAGTTCGCGGATGCGGCGAAAGGCATGTTGCAAATGATTGGCGGCACCATCGCCACCAATTACAAGAACCCGAGCGCTCCCGAACCCACAACGAAGAAGAAGGGCAAGAAATAAGTTCGCGGTAATTCGGGAGCCGGGAGCTCCCTTGCATGTTTCGCTTCATAGTTCAGTTTTTCGCGGTACTGATTTTTTTCGCCGTGGCGCGTTCCGTGCTCACGTGGCTGGCGCGTCTGGCAACTGGTTTTTTCCAAGCCAGTGCTGCGCAAGAGCATACATCTTCCGGGCCAAGGGAATCGCGCGGCGATGAGTTGCTGGCCTCCGCGGGAGAGTTGCATAAAGACCCGGTGTGCGGGACGTTCGTTCCAGGCTCTTCCACATGGACGCGGAACGTGGATGGACAGACCGTATATTTCTGTTCCGCCGAATGCCGCGAGCGCTTTCTGGTTTCCGCGCGGTCGTAACTTTCGGGAGCCATGGGGCAGTTTTATACCAGAGAAGATCTGATTGCCGCACGCGCGGCGTGGCGTTCGCAAGACCGCAAAGTGGTATTCACGAACGGCTGTTATGACCTGTTGCATCCCGGGCATATTCGCTTGCTGGAACGCGCGCGAGCTCTTGGCGATGTTCTGATTCTGGCGCTCAATACCGATTCGAGCGTCCAGCGGTTGAAGGGTCCAACGCGGCCGTTGCTCTCTGAGAAGGAGCGCGCCGAAATTGCTTGTGCACTGGCGGCTGTGGATGCGGTGACACTTTTCGATGAGGATACGCCACGCGAACTGATTGCGGCGGTGCTGCCGGATGTGTTGATCAAAGGCGCAGACTGGGCTCACTTCATCGCCGGCCGCGAAGAAGTGGAAGCGGCAGGAGGGCAGGTGCTGGCGCTTTCTCTGGAGCCGGGCTATTCCACAACGGGCATCGTGGAGACAGTGCTCTCGCGTCAAACTTAGGCAGCGTTGGTCCATCCTTCCATTCGCGAGTTGTTCGCGCGCTTGCAACGCGATCCGGCATTTCAGGATGCCGTGCGTGCGCTTCCTTCGGGCGTCAGGCTGTCTGGGCTCACGCCCACCGCGCGCGCCATGTACTGCGCACTCCTGTGGCAAGCTACCGAGCGGCCCTTGCTGGTTGTGACGGACGGCAACAAACAGGCGGAAACGCTCTTCGAGACAATTCAAACTTTTTTTCCGTTGCTGGTGACGGCTGGCGATAAGGGGAGGCCGCAGCTTCTGCCGGCCATTGACGTGGTGCCGGGCCAATCTATTTCGCCGCATGCAGAAATTCTGGAGAGCCGCGCGGTGGCACTGTGCCGGCTTGCTTCCGAACGCGTGCCGATTACGGTGACGCCGATCGCTTCCGCACTGCTGCGTATTGAAAATCCGGACTTCTACCGGCAGCTTTACACCACGCTGAAAACCGGCGATGAGATCCCGCTCGACGACCTGGTTCAGCACCTGGAAAGTGTGGGCTATCAACGCCGCGATCCCGTGGAGATGGTGGGCGAATACTCCGTGCGGGGCGGCATTCTGGATGTGTTTCCGCCGGAAGCGGACCAGCCGCTCAGGATTGAATTGTTCGGCGATGAGATTGAATCTATCCGCCGGTTCGAGGTGGAATCGCAGCGGTCTATTTTGAAGCTGAAAGAGTGCGCGCTGCCTCCGCTGACGGAGTTTCAGAAGAGCCGCCCACTGCTGGCCGCGCTGGCGGATAAGCTTCGCGAAGCGGGTATGCCATCGCGCGATTTGCCCATGGATGGGGAGCCGTTTGCGGGTTGGGAGATGCTGTCGCCGCTGGTTCGTGAGAAGCCATCGACGCTATTCGCGCTCATACCCAAGCCGCTGATCGTTTGGGATGAGCCCGATTTAACGCGCGGCGCGGCGGAGCGATTGTGGAAGCGTTTGCGGGCGGAAGATCGAGCGCGCTATTGTCCGCCAGAGCAGGTGTTTTTGGAGTGGGATGAGCTTCGTGAGCGCACGCGCGCGGAACCGCAAATCGAAATGCGGGAGTTGGATTTGGGCACCACCGCGGCGGGCTCGGGAGCCATTCACCTTCCCACGCGCCCGGCTCCTTCGTTCCACGGCAACATGCCGGCGGCAATTGCGGAGGCGCGAACGCTGGTGGATTCCGGCTATCAGGTGGGGTTCTTCTGCGCGACCACGGGCGAGTTGGAACGCGTCGCTGATATTTTTCACGAGTACGCGGTTCCATATCAACTTGGGCTCGATCAGAATGAGCCGACGCCGGAGTATCTGGCGAAGCGGCCTTACCTTGCGGGCACCACCGCGAACATCTATCTGATCCGCGGCAACGTGTCACGCGGCACCACATTCACTGAGCGGAAGCTGGTGATCTTCGGTTCGGAAGATTTGTTCGATGCCTCCGATCTGGTGGCCAGGCCGGCCACAGGCAAGGCTCATCTGAGCACCTTTTCCGCCGATCAGTTCGATCTGAAGCCTGGTGACTATGTGGTGCATGCCGAACACGGCGTGGCCAAGTTTATCGGTCTGCGTGAGATTCAGCAGGGCGAGGCCAAGGGCGATTACATGGTGCTGGAATATTCCGGCGAATCGAAGCTGTATGTGCCGCTTACGCGCATGGATCTGGTGCAGCGTTTTCGCGGCCCCGGGGAGGGCGCGCCGGCCCTGGACCGCATGGGCGGCGCGACATGGACCCGCACAAAATCGAAAGTGAAAGCCCGCATGCGCGACATGGCCGAAGAACTGGTGAAGCTGTACGCTTCCCGGCGCATGGCGGAAGGGTTTGCGTTTTCGCCCGACAGCAACTGGCAGCGCGAGTTTGAAGATGCCTTTGAGTTCACTGAAACGCGCGATCAGAAATCGGCCATCAACGATATCCGGCGCGATATGGAGAGCCCGCAGCCGATGGACCGGCTGCTGTGCGGCGATGTGGGTTTCGGCAAGACCGAAGTGGTGATGCGCGCGGCGTTCAAAGCGCTGGGCGATGGCAAGCAGGTGGCCGTGCTGGCACCCACCACGGTGCTGGCCTTTCAGCATTTTGAAACTTTCAAGAAACGGTTCCAATCGTTCCCGGTGCGGATCGATATGCTGTCCCGCTTCCGGAACGCAAAAGAAATTAAGATATCTTTATCCGATATTGCCGAAGGCAAGGTGGATATCGCAATCGGGACGCACCGCATCCTGTCGAAGGATGTGCTGTTTAAAGATCTGGGCTTGATGATCATCGATGAAGAGCAGCGCTTCGGTGTGAAACACAAGGAGCGTCTGAAGGAGATCAAGACCAGCGTGGACGTGCTGACCATGAGCGCCACGCCCATTCCGCGCACGTTGCATATGTCGCTTCTGGGGCTGCGTGATATGTCGGTGATTGAGACTCCGCCGAAGGACCGGCTGGCTATCCAGACTGTGGTGGCACCGTTTCAGCAGGACCTGATCAAGTCAGCCGTGGAGCTGGAGGTTCAACGCGGCGGGCAGGTGTACTTCGTGCATAACCGCATCGATTCCATCTGGGAGCGGGCCGCGCTGATTCAGGAGCTTTCGCCCGGCGTGCGCGTGGGCGTGGGGCATGGGCAAATGGGCGAAGCTGCGCTGGAGAAGGTGATGTTCCAGTTCATGCATCACGAGTTCGACGTGTTTGTCTGCACCACCATCGTGGAGAATGGCCTCGATATTCCTATGGCCAACACCATGATCATCGAGAACGCCGAAAAGTATGGCCTGAGCGAACTGTATCAATTGCGTGGACGCGTGGGCCGTTCGAACCGCCGCGCCTATGCTTATCTGCTGGTACCGCCCGATACGGAGTTGACTGAGATTGCGCGCAAGCGATTGGCGGCGTTGAAGGAATTCAGTGACCTGGGTGCTGGCTTCAAGATCGCTGCGCTCGATCTGGAATTGCGCGGCGCGGGCAACCTGTTGGGCGGAGAGCAGCACGGGCATATCAACAGCGTGGGCTTCGATATGTATGTCCGCATGCTGGACGACGCGGTGCGTGAGATGCGCGGGGAAGAGGTGGCGCCGGAGATTCACTCGTCGTTGAATCTGGGCCTGGACATCCGCATTCCGAACACGTATATCAGTGACGATAACCAGCGCTTGCGCGCGTACAAGCAGATTGCTGGCGCGGCAAAGCCTGAGGATCGCGAACGGATCGAGAAAGAGTTGGCGGACCGCTATGGGCCGGTCCCAAGTGAAGTCTGCAATCTGCTGGATTATTCGCTGCTGAAGACGTCGGCGGAGAAGCTGGGGATTGAGAATATCGATCGGCGCCACAATGCGCTGAACATCAAGTTCCACCAGGAGACCAAAGTGGATGCGGCGCGCCTAATGCAGCTTGTGAGCAGTATGCAAGGCGCACAGTTCACGCCCGCGGGTGTGCTGCGCGTGCCCATGGAAGGCTTGCTGGATGCGCCGGGCGTATTGAGTTTTGTGCGTGAGCAGTTGTTGGGGCCGCTGGAGGGCTAGTGAGTTACTTTTGAAGCGTCCGAATTAGGGAGGGCAAAAAGCGGTGGGTCGAATTAGAGCGGATTCGACCTGCAATCTGAGTCGCCAGCCTTTCGCTCACATTCCCAAGCCTCGCAAAGAGCGTTATTCAAAGAGAAGAGAACGGCATTATTTTCCTGGTAACTGTAGCCTTCGGATTGCTCGAGCCAATGCTCTCTTCGTTGCTCAAAGAAGAGGCAGCACCGCAATTCTTCAAACGAGCCGGTCCATTGCCCTGTTTGCTTGAACGTTCCCAGGCGTTCGTTGGCGAACGTCGCCAGGTCAAAGCCGTGCTGCTGAGCAAAGGCATACCCGTCGAATATTGTCGCGTACCGCAGAATATCCTCACGATCAAAGTGGCGACTTGGTTGCGCCCAAGCGAATTTAGGGTTTGGGGTGCCGGCTAGCTTTCAAGTTTCAGCGGTTGAACCAGGCGCTGCCTTGAAACGAAATTTGAAGCTATATTGAACCAGTTTGAGACCAGGAACGGTCCGCGCCGCCGAGATGGCTCGCGAAGTA